>CAJUBC010000005.1:0-70856 GCA_910584545.1 uncultured Muribaculaceae bacterium
AAGCGTTCTGATTACTTCGCACTTGTAGAGCATCAGCTTTAGATTATGATTATAATACTATTGTAATTATCCCATAATTATATTTACTTTGCAATGGAAAAGTTTTTACTGCACTATCCCAAGAATGCAGTCGCGAAGCTAAGGAACCCCGATGCTCCGCATCGAGGGCCGCGCAGTCGAAAGATTACTAAGAGTGTCCGGATTTGTACAGACTGTACGGAATCGGACAGTTCCCGGAAATGCTAATAGCCGAATTATCAAACCAATGGCAGACTGGAGCGGATATTGCAGTATGTAATGCACGGACAATAACTCCCCGTTGTCACCCCAAAGTATCATACCAAACACCTACTCTTATGAATTACCGATTCCTTATCTCTGTTTTCTGCGCCATTGGCGCTTCAGCGGCTATGGCTCAGTCTGAATCCGCCGATACTGTCAAGACACGCAATCTTGATGAGGTGGTTGTCGAAGGGCGCACCCAGCGCGTGATCGACAACGGCGTGGAGTATATGCCGTCAAAGAAAGCCAAAAAGGCTGCTATCGACGCCGCCCATCTGCTGAGTCTGATGAATATTCCCCAGCTCGACGTAACGCCCGGAAGCACTGCGGTAAAGACCTTTACCGGAAAAGACGTTGCCGTATTCATCGATTTCAAGGAGGCCACCAACGAGGATCTGCAGGGCATGCGCCCCGAGGATGTCCTCAGGGTCGAGGTCATGCAATATCCTCAGGACCCACGTTTCCAATCAAAGGAGTATGTGGTCAATTTCATCATGCGTAAATATGACTGGGGAGGTTACACAAAACTAACCGCAATAGGCAATACCCTCAACTTCGAACATGGTGAGGCCATGCTATATTCAAAATTTGTAAAGAAGAACTGGACTTTTGACGCAAACGCGACCGGTGCGCTCTCACTCAACAACAAATACCATAGCTACAGTGAGGAAACTTTCCGCGACATCAACATAGGAAACCGACATTTCGATGAAATAATCCGTACTACCAAATCGGGCGACAACTATCTTAGACAAGGGAATCGCCAGACTGCATCTTTCCGGGCAGTATACCAGACAAACACGGCCCAGGTTTCCCACACAATCTCCTATTTCCGGAGCGGTAATCCCAAGACAAGGAATCTGTCGACCGTGAATTTCTCCGATAACGTGTTTGACGCATCCTCCTCGCTCTCATTGGAGTCGGGACAGACGATTTACCCGAGCGTCAATGGCAACTATTACTTTTCCCTTCCTAAAGGAAACTCCCTGTTTGTAGACTGGAGTTTCGCATACGGAAGCACGTTGAGAAACTCATCCTACCGGCTCGGCGAACTGTCGCCGATCATAAACAACAACAGTGAGAAATCCTACTCTCCCGTATTCATACTCCAATATTCCAAGGCGTTCTCCCACCACAATACCCTCAGGACCTCCTTGATCTCTTTCACCAGCATCTATAATACAGACTATGAAGGTTCATACAGCGGAATGCAGAAACTCCTCTCATCGGAAAACATGCTTTTCCTTGAATACATGCAGAACTGGAAATGCGGACTGAGTCTGTTCTCCCGCGTCGGCATATCGTACGTTCTCGGACGCGTGGATGGAGCCAACACATTGAATCAATGGAATCCAAGACTCGGATTGCAGCTGGAATATAAAATCAATGACAAGAACTCGGCATCCGTCAGCGGCTGGTGGGGTAACAACCATCCGACACCGGCATCCGCCAATTCGGCTATCGTGCAAAGGAACGAACTCCTCTGGCTGCAGGGAAATCCGGACCTACGCAACACCACATTCATCACCGGCATGGCCTCCTACACATATATGCCGATCAACAAACTGAGCATTTCCGCGAATTTCCATTACGACGGATTCCTGAACAAGACCGCACACGATTATTTTTCCCGGCCCGGATATGACGGTCTGATTCGCAAAGAAATCAACAGTGGTGATTATCACTGCTTCTCGGGATATATCACCGCCGCGCTCAATCTATTCAACAATTCCCTCTCGCTGCGCGCCACGGGAATGGCAGAGCGTCTGATTACAACAGGAATAGATGGGCAGTCTATGAACGTGGTCACGGCAAATGTTCAGGCCAATTACTTCATCAAGAATTTTTCATTCATACTGTGGTATAAGACTCCCCAAAAATATCTCGATGCATTCGGCCACGGAGTACGAAAAAGCTTCAAGAGTACGTACGGTTTTCAAATGAATTTTTCGGCAGGAGATTTCAAGGCGAGCCTGCGATTCAGCAACTGGTTTGACGAATACAAATTCCGCACAGACTTTGACTCGGCGAGATATTCCTCTAACGGCTGGGAGTGGAGCGGCGACCTCGCGAGATCCCTCCAGCTCACACTCTCCTACACCATCCCGTACGGAAAGAAAGTAAGCAGCAACAACGAGATCCGGACCTCTACCGACACAAACAGCGCCATCCTGAAATAAGGCCTTTATCGCGAATGGTCAGGAAATTGGTTTGGATATATCGGAAAATAATTGTAACTTTGCATTGGCTTTGCGAAACTGTTTAAATTTCTTACGAATAATTTATTATATGAGTTCTTTCAAGGCTTTTAAGAATCTTTCTGGCTGTTTTCGCCAAGTTTCGGCAGTCAAAACCGAAAGGTTTCTCCTTTCTCAACTTGCGAAAACATCTCAAAAATCTTCTCAAAATCCTTTGAAAATAAATTTAAACAGTTTCTGAGAGCGCAACGGATTTTCATGCGGAATTGCGGAAGCGCTCTGGAGCTCTGAGGATTGTCTTATGGTGTAATGGTAGCACTGCAGTTTTTGGTTCTGCCTGTCCAGGTTCGAATCCTGGTAAGACAACCGTTTCGGAGGAGTCGGACACAATCCGGCTCCTCTTTTCTTTAGCAAGACTATCTTTCTCCAAAGTCCATTATGGCAGACGAAATAATCATCTATCGCACAAATGATGGCAGAAACGAGGTCAATCTGATGACCCGTGACGGCATGGTATGGCTCAATCAGTCTCAGATGGCCGAACTTTTTGCCACCTCGAAGCAGACCATAAGCTATCACATCAGTAATATACTTGAAGATAGAGAATTAGAATATGAAAGCATTGTCAAAGAATATTTGACAGTGGGGGTAACCGGACAGGAATACTCCGTGAAATTTTACTCGCTCGAAATGATTCTTGCAGTAGGATTCCGCATCCGCAACCCGCGCGGAGTCCAGTTCCGCCAATGGGCTAACCAACATCTGTCCGACTATCTCCAAAAGGGATATGTCATAGACAAAGAACGACTTAAAAATCCAAACGGCAGACCGGACCACTTCGATGAACTTCTTGCCGATATTCGTGAGATAAGAGCCTCCGAAAAACGGTTTTACCAGAAAATCAAAGATTTATTCGCATTATCTGATGATTACGACAGTTCGGACAAAGCTACTCAGATGTTCTTTGCCGAAGCTCAGAATAAATTCCTGTATGCCGTTACGGGACACACAGCTGCGGAGATTATACTGCAGCGGGCTGATTCGTCCAAAGAGAATATGGGACTTACCTCTTGGGACGGAAGACGTGTCAATAAAGCTGATGTCATCCGGGCAAAGAACTACCTAATAAAGGATGAACTTGAGGACCTGAACCGGATTGTGACGATATTTCTTGACCAGGCTGAATTCAGAGCTAAACGACGCCAATCAACAAAAATAGCATTCTGGAAGGAGAATATCGATCTAATACTAACTTCCAATGATCTGAAGGTGCTTGACAATAAAGGGAAAAGAAGCGCAATTGAGGCAGAAAGCTTCGCCAATGCCGAATATGAGAAATTCAAACTGTGGCGTAGACGTATCGCTGCAGAAGAGGCCGATAGGGAAGATGCTGAGATATTAAAGCAAATTGACTCAGACATTAAGGACAGAAAACGGTAAGATTCTATGATTACGCCAGATATCAGGGGTAGATTCAAGGGGGCGCTGATTGATATGGACGGGGTGCTTTTCGACTCCATGAAGGGGCATACCCGGGCGTGGCAGGAGATGATGCGGACGGCAGGCGTGGAATGCGACCGCGACGAGTTCTATCTCTACGAGGGAATGACCGGGAAAGCGACCATAGACCTGCTGTTCCGGCGCACGTTCGGCCACGGAGTCACCGACGAAGAGGCGAAACGGCTCTACGCCATCAAGACGGAGCGGTTCCGCAGCTATGGCCCCGCACCACTCATCGAAGGCGCCAACAGAATGCTCTGCGCGCTCGGTGAACTCGGACTTACCCGGGTATTGGTGACCGGTTCGGCGCAATCCAGCCTGCTCGACAACATCGACCGTGCCTACCCGGGAGTATTCCCTCCGGAACGAAGAATCACAGCCAACGACGTGACCCACGGCAAGCCGAATCCGGAACCATACCTGAAAGGAGCGGCGATAGCCGGAGTCGCGCCGGAGGAATGCATCGTGGTGGAGAACGCGCCGCTCGGCGTGCGCGCCGGCAAAGCCGCCGGCTGTTTCACCGTGGCCGTGACCACCGGTCCCATTCCCCGCGAGGCATTCGAGAAAGAGGGAGCCGACATCATCTTCGATTCTATGCCGGAATTCGCAGACTGGCTCGAGAAGATGGCCGGGACTTCGGCAGACACCACACCCGAATCCATCCTCTTCGACAATGACATACCGGCAAGCCTCTCCGACTGCATCAGTGAGTCAGGTCCTGACAAGACCTTTCTGATAACCGACACCAATGTTGAGCGCGCCGTCCTGCCCGAACTGCAGGAGTTTATTGAACGTAATGATGTAAGCGTGATTACAGTGGCAGCCGGAGAGGAAAGCAAAAGCATAGAGACCCTTGGCGATGTATGGCGACAGCTTGCCGAAGGGGGAGCCACCCGTCGCTCGCTGCTCGTATGCGTCGGCGGAGGGATGGTCAGCGACCTCGGAGGATTCGCTGCCGCCACATTCAAGCGCGGCATCCGCTGCGTCAATGTCCCCACCACCCTGCTTGCACAGGCCGACGCAGCCATCGGAGGGAAGACAGGCATCGATTTCCTCGGGCTGAAAAACGAGATCGGAGCATTCGCACAGCCGGAAAAGGTTATCATCTCCTCCACTCCACTCACCACGCTTCCTCACAAAGAATTCCTCAACGGGCTGGCGGAAGTGGTGAAGACCGCTCTCATATCAAATGTCGAGATCTACAATTCGCTGCGAAGCGAATATGCCACAGCCGGAAGCGACCGGGTGGCACGCGCCGGCCGCCGGGCAGCGATGGAGAAGCAACGCATAGTGGACATCGACCCCAAGGAACATGGACTGCGCCGCATCCTCAACTTCGGACACACCGCAGGACATGCCTTCGAGAGCCTCTCGGCGATGCGACATGCAGAGGACAGCGGTTTCCCGGCGCTCGCCCATGGCGAGGCGGTGGCCCACGGCATGCTCACGGCCCTGATGATCAGCGCCGTTCATACCGGACTAAGTCAGCGGCATATCGAGGAATACCGCAACGACATACTCGAGCGGCATTACGATCCGCTGCCGTTCGATGCCAACGACATTCCGCAACTATTGGAACTGATGGCGCACGACAAGAAAAACAGTGCTTACGGCCTAACCTCCTTCGTGCTACTCTCCGCACCGGGAGAACCTGTGCCGGGCATCGCCGTAGAACCGTCCGAGATAGCCTCGATCCTGTCGAAGCAGCTCCAGCCCCGCGCCTCGCGGTAAGCCGATACAGAGCCGGTCGGAACCACGAGCACGCACTTGGAATACATCCAGGACTCATTCTCCTCGAAAAGACGGCTGTCGCAGTCGAACTTCGGCGGTACTGTCGAAGGCTCCTCTATGCGCTCCAGCGCACGGCATCCGCTGAAAATCAACTCGCCGAGCAGATCCCGCCTGCCCGGAAGGCGCGCGAAGCGGAGAAAGACACATTCCGAGAAAGCGTAACTCTCCAGTTCGGTGACCGCATCAGGCACACTCACTTCCCGAAGCGAGCCACAGAATGAGAAGGCATTGCTGCCTATATGCGTCACGGTGGATGGAATCACTATCCCTGTGAGACTTCCGCAATATGCGAAAGCATGCGCGGCGATATCCCTGAGCCCCGATGGCATCCTCACTTCGACAAGATTTTCGCACCAGGAGAAGATATAACGAGGCAGAGCCGTCACACCGGCAGGGAGATAGGCCTTGCGCAGACCGGTACATTCGCGAAAACAGCCCTCGCCGAGAGTGCGGACGGTATGCGGCAGGTTTACTTCCCGCAAATTGGAGCAGCCCAAGAATGCATACTCCCCTATCTCCGAGACCTTCACAGGAGCCTCGAACCGAATCTCACGGAAATCATCCCTGTCAGCAAAGGAATATGCGCGGACAGCTCGGGTGCCACCGGGGATATGCAGCACCGAATCGCGCACATATCCCTCGCCGGCATTCGCCGAGAAACCGGCGAACGCAACCGCCATAATGACCCAAACCAAGTGCTTCGGGAGTCTCATTTCCGAACCTCCTTATTCTCATTCGCGGCATTCATCCGGCTTTTGATGAACTCCGGCTGACGGTCCGGAGGAAGTATGTCGCGGGGGTTGACAGAATCAACCGCCGTGATGTATACCTTAGTCTCGCCGCGCCAAGGCACATCGGTACGGTACACCTTGTAATGCACGCGCACCGGAAGATTGGCGAAATGCATCTTCTTGAGCTGTACGGCCACGTCGGTATCGGTGGTGGAGAAGCGCAAATCTCCCTCGTAGGGACGGAGCGTGTCCATCAGATTCTTGTAAGGAAGGAGCACGCCCTCGTAAGATTTCAGCAACTGGCCGCTCTTCTCGATGCGGTCGACATAGCCGGTCTCGTAAGCCTCCGATACAGTCGGCACGAAATACCTGATATACAACGCCACCAATACACCGATCAGCACGGCGGTCAGGGCGGCCCACCACCACATCCGGCGAGTCCGCGCCCGCGAGGTCCTGAGATGAGAGAAAGGGTCCTCCGGCTGTTCCCAATAGCGTGGATCATCGGGGGTATAGACCGGTTTCTTCTCCTCCTTGACGGGATCGGGCACCTCGTCCTCGAAAAAATCATTATTCTTATCGTCGTCGATATTCATATTCTAAAAATTCAATTACGGTCTGAGACGCATATTGTTTATATTTTCTCCTCCTCGCGCAGCAACTGCTCCGGCGTGGGAGTCCTTTTGTTTTTTCCGTAGAAAGTGATGTAGACCATCGTATAGATACCGAGCAGAATCAGCATCACGGTCTGTCCGGACCACTGCAGCATCGAGAACGCGGTGCCCTGGGCATCGCTCACGCCGTAGACAGCGAGACCGAACATCACCGCGATGTTCCAGGGACCGAGACCACCGTTGGACGGCACCGCCATGCCGATGGAACTGAGCACGAACGCCACCAGACAGGGCACCAGCCCGAAGCCGAGCGACGGGTCGGCGCAGAGATCGCGAGTGAAGGGGAACGCGAAAAACGCCACATAGAGCTGCACGTAGTAGCATGACCATATAGCCAGCGAATAGAACAGGAAAAGCCATTTCCCCTCCATCCGGGTCACCACCGCGAAACCGCTCCACATCTCTGCGATCCATTTACGGGAGCGGGCCACGAACCGGTTGGACCGACCGAAGGTGAACAGAGCCCACAAAGCGGCCGCGCCGCCCACGAGCAGGGTCCATAACCAGGGATTATGGGCGGCCTCCACAAGACCCTGGCCTACCGGATACTTCACGAGGAAGGCCTCGATGGCGGGAGCCGCCACCAAAAAGCATAGCAGCATGAGCGCCACTACAAGAATCATGTCGGCGAAGCGGTCGGCCACCATCGAGCCGACGACCGTGGTGAAAGGTTTATGCTCGCGGTCGGCGATATAGGTACATCTCCACACCTCCCCCAGGCGGGGGAATATGAGATTGAGCGCGTAAGTGCCGAATATGGAGCAGCAGAGCGCCATGAAGGGAGGACGGATGCCGAGCGCACGCAGCTGCAGCCTCCAGCGGGCGGCGCGGAGCACGTGGCTCAGCACACTGAGACCCATCGCGGCGAGTATCCACCAATAGTCCACGCCGTGGCTCATGATGTGCCACATCTCGCGGAAGTCCACCTTGCGGAACATGTAGGTCACAAGCAGGACGGTCAGCGCCAGCGGCAGCAGCCACTTCACCGCGTAGACCCCCGCCGTCCGCAAAGACAATTTTTTATTTCGTCCGGTCATTTTTCAAGCAGAAATTCCACCTCCTTGAAGGCGTATGTTCCGGCCTCGCCGGAATCGGAGTCGGTCACTGTGATGAAACCGTCGGGCGCCACCGTGTCGATCACCCCGCGGAAGCGGAGTCCGTCGGCGCGCCGACGGAAAGGATATGGTTTGCCGTCACCGCGCCACAGGCGGCTGAGGAACTCCTCGTGGAGCGCGGCGCGTCCCTGCGGAGACGCGGCCTTCCCGAGGCGCAGCCTCAATGCCTCGCCGAGACGCGCCAAAGCGTCGCTGAGCGGAGTTTCCATGCCGAGGAGCATGGCCATCGACACCGGATTCGGCGCATCGCTGCGGAAAACAGTCTGGTTCACGTTGACCCCTATGCCGATGCGGCAATGAAGCAGGTCGGTCCCCGCCACGGCGTTCTCGATGAGTATACCGCAGATCTTCCGGTCACCCACATACACATCGTTGGGCCATTTCACCAGCGCCTCGATGCCGTAATGCGCAAGCATGTCGGCCACTCCGAGCGCCGTGGCCTCGCTGACGGCGAACTGCACCCGGGCCGGCACGCCCGACGGACGGTGGAAGAGCGTGGCGCAGATGTTGCGTCCCGGCTCCGATTCCCACGAATTGCCCCGCTGGCCGCGTCCGGCGGTCTGCGAATGCGCCGCCACGAGCGTCATGTCCTCGAGACTGTCGGCATGTACCGACACGTAGGTGTTGGTGGAATCCGTTTCCTCAAGCAGCAGTATCTTCATATATCGAAGTCTTATAGGTTCAACGTTATCTTGCGGGACTCGTCGGGAAGGACGGTGATTTCAGCCGTCACCGTATCGTCTGGAAGGAGAGCTTCGGCCACATCGGGCCATTCCATCAGGCAGAGGGCGCCGGAGTCGAAATATTCGTCGAGGCCGAGGTCTATGGCCTCGCGCACGTCGTCAATGCGATAGAAGTCGAAATGGTACACCGTGCGGCCACCGCCGCGATATTCGTTGACTATGCTGAAAGTAGGGCTCGTGGCCTCCTCCTCCATACCCAACGCGCGGCATACGGCAGAGATGAACGTGGTCTTCCCCGCTCCCATAGGGGCGCGGAACGCCACATGGGTCCGCGGACCGAGTGCGGCGAGAAATTCCGCCGCTGCCGAGTCGAGACACCCCTCGTTTTCTACAATTATTTCCATTTTCCCTCTTTTATTACTAAAGAAATGCAAATTTAGCGATTTTTTTGGTTAATTTTGTGTTTTAGAAAGTAACAATTGATTTATCAAGGAACAAAAAGGGCCAGTCATTGGCTCAAACAGTGAAATAAAAGAAAGAAATGGGAAAAGTTTTGATTATCGGCGCCGGAGGCGTGGGTACAGTCGTCGCCCACAAATGCGCCAGTCATCCTGAAGTATTCAGCGAGATAGTGCTCGCCTCACGCACCAAGAGCAAATGCGACGCGATCGCCAAGAGGATCGGCGGCAACCGCATAGTCACGGACCAGGTGGATGCCGACGACGTGGACCAGCTCGTGGCCCTCTTCGAGAAGCACCGCCCCGACATCTGCATCAACGTGGCCCTCCCCTACCAGGACCTCACCATCATGGAGGCCTGCCTGAAAGCCGGTGTCAACTACCTCGACACCGCCAACTACGAGCCCAAGGATGAGGCTCACTTCGAATACTCCTGGCAGTGGGCATACCGCGAGCGCTTCGAGAAGGCCGGCCTCACCGCAATCCTCGGCTGCGGCTTCGACCCCGGAGTCTCCGCTATTTTCGTGGCTTACGCCGCCAAGCACCATTTCTCCGAGATGCGTTATCTCGACATCGTGGACTGCAATGCCGGAAACCACGGCAAGGCATTCGCCACCAACTTCAATCCTGAAATCAACATCCGCGAGATCACCCAAAAGGGAAAATACTGGCAGGACGGCAAGTGGGTCGAGACCGAGAACCTCGAGATCCACCGTCCCCTCACCTACCCGAACATCGGTCCTCGCGAGAGCTACCTGCTCTACCACGAGGAACTCGAGAGCCTCGTGCAGAATTTCCCGACAATCCGCCGCGCCCGGTTCTGGATGACATTCGGCCAGGAATACCTCACCCATCTGCGCGTGATCCAGGACATAGGCATGGCACGCATCGACCCGGTGATGTACAACGGACAGGAGATCGTACCGATCCAGTTCCTCAAGGCCGTCCTTCCCGATCCCGGCTCTCTCGGAGAGAACTACACCGGCGAGACCTCTATAGGCTGCCGCATCTCCGGTCTGGACAAAGAGGGACATCCCAGCACATACTACATCTACAACAACTGCTCGCATGAGGCAGCCTACAAGGAGACCGGAGCGCAGGCCGTAAGCTACACCACCGGCGTGCCCGCCATGGTGGGCGCCATGATGTTCCTCACCGACAAATGGGTGAAACCGGGCGTTCACAATGTGGAGGAATTCGATCCGGACCCCTTCCTGGAGACGCTGGCCGACAACGGCCTCCCCTGGTCGGTGATCGTGGACGGCGACATTGAATTCACAGAAGACCTATGAACAGTCTGAAACTCGCAGCGGCAGCCGCGGCGGCCCTGGGGCTTACCGCCGTGGCCGCCACGATGCCCGCACCGGGCAGCATATCGACCTCCGGACGCTCCACCCTCATCGGCACGCCCCGGGGGACCGTGGCCGTGACCCCGATGGGACCCGACATCTTCAGGGTGTCGCGCATACCGTCCGGCCAGCGGACATTCTCCTATCCCGCATCGCAGTCGGCGATACTCGAATCCTCGACCGAGGGAGTAAGCTGGAGCGCCGACCCCCTGACGGTGACGTTCACCACCCCCTCCACCACTCTGCGCGTGGACCGCGCAACTGGCCGAGTGACATTTCTCGACGCTGACGGCGACACTCTCCTCAACGAAGCGGAGGGAACCGTCAACGAAGAGGGGACACGACGCATCTCCTTCGCAAACGGAAGGGCCCAGAACTTCTACGGGGCAGGAGAACGCGCCCACAGGCTGCGGCTCAACGGCGACACACTCGTGATGTTCAACCGTCAGAACTACGGCTACGGTGCCGGCGACCCGCGCATATCGCAGATGGGCATCACAATGCCCTGGTTCGCCTCCGACAACGGCTACGGCGTCCTCGTAGACGACTATGCCCGCGCGCAGCTCCATCTCGGAGCGGACTCGATAGTCTACACCTCCGAGACCCGCAAACCGCTCTCCTATTTCTTCGTCAACGGCGGAGAGATGGAGAACGTGGCCGCCAACTACACCCTTCTGACAGGACGCCAGAACCTGCCACCCTTCTGGGCGCTGGGTTACATCACCTCGCGCTACGGCTACCATAACGAGCAGGAGGCTCTCGGAGCCATCGACTCGCTGAAGCGGGAGGGCTATCCGGTGGACGGTATCGTGTTCGACCTCTACTGGTACGGCAAGGAGACCGACATGGGTCGTCTGGAATGGAATCCCCGGCAGTTTCCCGACCACAGGCGGATGCTCGACTCGCTCAACAGCATGGGAGTCCACACCGTACTGATAAACCAGCCGTACATCAACAAGATCGGAGCCATCGACAACTACAACATGCTCACCGAAGCGGGCCTCCTGACACACGACTCGGAGGGGAACCCGCATGACGTGACCACATGGGTAGGCGAAGCCGGCATGTTCGACATGTCGAATCCACGCACCCGCGAATGGCTCTGGAACCGGCTCTCCGGCCTGACGGCCGAAGGAGTCTCGGGATGGTGGGGCGACCTCGGCGAACCCGAGGTGCATCCGCTCACCATCGTCCACGACAACGGCGAGACCGCGGCAGAGTACCATAACGTCTACGGCAACGAATGGTCGAAGACCATCTACGACGGCCTCCGCCGCGACTTTCCAGAGATGCGTCCGCTCCTGCTGATGCGCGGCGGCACCGCCGGACTGCAGCGCTACTCCGTCTTCCCATGGACCACCGATGTGGCCCGCTCCTGGGAGGGACTTCAGGCGCAGGTGCCCGCGATGCTCAACTCCGGTCTCTCCGGACTCGGGTACATGAGCAGCGATGTGGGCGGCTTCGTGGCCGACGGTGGAGTCTACGAGCCTGAGCTTTATACACGCTGGCTCCAGATGGGGGTATTCTCGCCCGTGCTCCGCACCCACGCGCAGTACAAGCCGGAGCCCTACCATTACAGCCGCGACCGCGACGTGCTTCTGAAATTCATCAGGATGCGCTACGAATGGCTTCCCTACAACTACACCCTCGCCTACGAGAACTCGGCCCTCGGACTTCCGCTGGCGCGCCCCGTCAACTTCTACGCAGAGCCGGGAACGGTCAACGCCGACTGCCGCGACGAGTATCTCTGGGGACGCGATGTGCTGGTGGCACCGGTGATGACCAAGGGAGCGCGCTCGAGAAAAGTGGAATTTCCCGCCGGCTCACTCTGGTACAACTGGAACAATCCCGCCCTCTCCTATCGTGGAGGCACCACCGCCATAGTCAAGGCCCCGCTCTCCGAAATGCCGATGTTCGTGCGCGCCGGAAGCTTCATCCCGCAATACATGCGCAAGATGGAGAATGTCGGAGACTACGACCCGAAATATCTGACGGTTAAATATTTCCCCGGTAGCGAGGCATCGTCCTACACACTCTTCGACGATGACCGCCGGAATCCGGAGTCGCTCCAGGAAGGGGCATACCAGCTCACGGAATTCAAAGCCACGCCTGAGGCCGGTGGATATGATTTCACCGTATCGAGCGAAGGTCGCTACAAAGGAATGCCCGAAAGCAGACTGATAACCCTCGAGATCGAACAGGCTGGCCGCCCGGCAGACGTGACTGTAGACGGAAAGAAAATTCCCGAAACCGGCAAAGGGAATGCAGTCTCCGAATGGCGCTACGATACTAAGGAACGCCGACTCAGCGTCACGTTCGAATACAGCTATCAGCCGACTCCCATCAAAGTCCGCCGATAAATACCATCCCACAAAAAACCGATACAATCTTTCCGCAAAGAGGGAGCTCCGGCTTCGGTCTTTGCGGATTTTTTTGTAATTTTGTACCGATGAAAACCGGAATTATCTACAAAAGCATAATAGGGGGACTCACGCTTCTATCCCTCTCCGCAATGAGCGCATGCGGCGGGGGGAAGAAGGCCGATCCGTTCGATTCCGTAACGGCCGAAGGCATAACTCCTAAGAACGCTGAGACATACACTGCCGCGCCCGACACCGACATGGCCGTCATCCACAACGGCAGAATACATATCAACAATATAGGCCCGCTCAGGGAAGTGTTCAACGACTCAAACAAATACCACTACGCAGTGGCGGAACGCATCGGCATCGCGCCGATCGCCAGCCTGTCGGAAGCATATTACACCAGCAAGCCGGTGGTGAGGGTCAAAAGCTGCCAGTGGTATGAGATCGACACATTGAAACACTCCATGCCCTACCTCGTGCCCGAGGCGGCACAGCTGTTGGAAACCATCGGACGCAACTTCATCGACTCCCTCAGGTCGAGAGGAGCCGGAGGGTACCGGGTGCTGGTGACCAGTCTGCTGCGCACCCCATATACCGTGAAGCGCCTGCGGCGCGTCAACCGCAACGCCACCGACAGCTCCACCCATCAGTTCGCCACCACGTTCGACATCTCATACCGTCGCTTCCACTGCCTCGACTCGACAAAAACGCTTCGCGAGGAGGACCTGAAGAACCTGCTGGGAGAGGTGCTCTACGACCTGCGTCGACAGGAACGCTGTCTTGTGAAGTTCGAGCGCCATTCCCCCTGCTTCCATATCACGGCCACCGGGAAATGACACTGCAAGGAACCTATGAACCGGAGTTAAGAAAAACGGATAGACAACAAATTGCAATAAAATTTGTTAGAACATATAGGAATTACTCATATAATCGAAAAATATGGACAAATTAAGTTATGCCTGGGGCCTTCTGATGGGCTCACAGCTCAAAGGCATGGGAGTCAAGGAACTTGACAGCGCCGATTTCAAGGATGGGGTGACCGCCGCGTTCAACGGCGAGGAGCCTAAGATCAGCATCGAGGAAGCCCAGAAGCTTATCAACGAATATCTCAGCGACCTGCAGAAGAAAGCGGAGAAACTCGCCCGCGAGGCCGGCGAGAAATTCCTTGCCGAGAACCGCAGCAAGGAAAATGTGAAGGAAACGCCCTCCGGACTGCAATATGTAGTGGAGAAAGAGGGAGAAGGCGCACAGCCCGCAGCCGAAGACGAGGTGACCGTACACTACACCGGACGTCTGCTCGACGGAACCGTGTTCGATTCCTCCGTGAACCGTGGAGAACCCGCGACCTTCCCGCTCAACCGCGTGATACCGGGCTGGACCGAGGGAGTGCAGCTGATGAAGGAGGGCGCAAAATACCGCTTCTTCATCCCCAGCGACCTCGCATACGGCGCCCAGGGAGTGCCCAACGCAATTCCGCCCCACTCCACCCTCATCTTCGATGTCGAACTCATCAAGGTGGTGAAGAAATAAACAGATATCATATCCAAGGTTACGAAATAAACAGATATCGAAATGAAGAAACTCCAGATATTCGCCCTCTCACTCCTGGCTTTCGGAGGAGCGGGCATGATCACAGGCTGCTCGGGAAAGAGCGGCAATGAGAAGACAGACAGCGACACAGTCGCAACGGAACTCAACGAAGAGGTCACCGAGACTCCCGCAGACTCGATGGCGATGGTATTCGACGATGCCTCACGCAAATCGGACACAGCCACCGACAGCACCTACGCCGTGACTGAATCGGGACTGAAATACATGATGCTCAAGGAAGGTACGGGCAAACGCCCCGGACCGGAGGATGAGGTCACCGTACACTACATCGGCAAGCTCACCGACGGCACCGTGTTCGATTCCTCGGTAGACCGCGGCGAGCCCGCCACATTCCCGCTCAACCGCGTGATTCCCGGCTGGACCGAAGGGCTTCAGCTGATGAAGGAGGGAGGCAAGACAGTCTTCTATATCCCCAGCAATCTCGCTTACGGAGAGCAGGGCGCGCCCGGCGCGATTCCGCCTAACGCCGACCTCATCTTCGAAGTGGAGTTAATCAAAGTCGGAAAGTGACATCAGGGAAAATGATACAAAGATTATCTAAAGCAGTCGTCGCGGCTTCGGTCGCGGCGATTGCCGTGTCTTCGTGCCTGCTCGCCGGGTGTCAGGGCCGCAAGATGGACAACATGGTGCCGACAGGCGACACCGTAGAAGTAAACCCGAGAGTATCAGCAGATACGATTCAGCCGGAGGCTACCGCCAGCGACGATTCAATCCCGGCTGACATCCATAAATTCAATCCTGAATAAGTGCCCCCGCGCTTCCCCACAACTCCACACAAATGCTTAGAAAACCAATTTACCTCTTTCTCGCGGGACTTGCGCTTCTCGGCGCAGGATGCGACCGAGGCATCAAGAGCCACGAGACCGATCTCGCCGAGGCTACCCCGGGCGACTCCCTCATGTACTATTTCGGGCAGCTCCGCGCCCATCGGTTCTGGGACCTCGCCGTGGGTGACACTACGTTACGGAGCCTTGAGAACCGGAAGAAATACCTCGAGGGAGTGAAGGCCGGAATGGAAGCCGTCAACGGCGAGGAGACCGCCTACAACATCGGAGTCAGGATGGGAGTCCGCATGGCCGACATCGCATCGAAGTTCGAGGAGGAATACGGTCTGGAACTTGACAGGGAGATTCTATATAACTCCCTCGCCGAGGCCGTCGCCAAGGGATCAGACATCGATGCCCAGAAGAACCAAAGCAACTTCTACTCCGTGCTCCACAACATAAAGAACAACCGGGAGAAGGTGCTGATGCAGTCGGCGGCCGAGGAGCTCGCCCGTCAGGCAAAGGCCCGGAAGATGAATAAAATCACGGATGTCCTCTACGGAGTCCGGACTGCGGCCTCCTCGGGACAGAAGATACATGTAGGCGACAGCATCGCCGTCGAGATGCGGTTCAAAGGTCCGGACCAGGAGGACCTCGGCATGCCGAGTCCCCAGGCCGTCACAGTAGGCGATGACAGCACCGCACCCGTGATCACACTCGCCCTCTCCACCCTGAGGGAATCGGAATCGGCAGTCTTCGCCACTTCCGCCGCAGCGTTGCTCGGCGACCAGGCTGCGCTCATCTATCTTAAGCCCAACGACATCGTTTACCTGCACGTGACCGTCGGGAAAATACTCAAGACCGCTTCCGGCAACGCAACAAGAATAGAAGAGATTCCGGACGGCGACTTCGACGGCCTCTGACATCCGCAGCAGACCGGCACGCAGGTGAGGACAAACAAAGGAGACAGACCATGAATGTAAAGGCAAAAAAGAGTCTCGGGCAGCATTTCCTCAAGGACGAGGAGATAGCGCGCCGCATAGCGGAGACAATCTCCGGTCAGGAGCTACCGGCAGGACATCCGGACTGGACCACCATGCCGATTCTCGAAGTCGGACCGGGAATGGGAGTGCTCACGAAATATCTCCTCGCTACGGGGCGCCCTCTCAGGGCCGTGGAACTCGACACGGAAAGCGTGGAATTCCTCGCACGGGTATACCCTGAGCTGCAGGTGACCGAGGCTGACTTCCTGAAGCTCGACCTCGGCACGATGTTTACGGGAGAATTCGCGCTGATCGGCAACTATCCCTACAACATATCGTCGCAGATATTCTTCAAGGTTCTTGAAAACAAGGAACGGATACCCGTGGTGGCGGGAATGCTGCAGAAAGAGGTGGCCGAGCGGATATGCTCCGGGCCCGGGAGCAAGGTCTACGGCATACTCTCTGTGCTGCTTCAGGTCTGGTACGACTGTGAATATCTGTTCGACGTGGAGCCCTTCGTGTTCGCTCCGCCCCCTAAGGTACGCAGCGGTGTGCTCAGGCTCACCCGCAACTCACGCACCTCGCCGGGATGCGACCCGGAGCTTTTCAAACGCGTGGTGAAGACAGCCTTCGGCCAACGTCGCAAGACGCTCCGCAACTCGCTCGCTCCGCTCATCCCGGCCGGCTCGCCCGCCCTCCGGTCGGAGCTGATGCCGCTCAGGCCGGAACGGCTGTCGGTTGACCAGTTCATAGAACTCACCAACCTGATAGCGACAAAATCATGATTTTTTATTAACTTTGCAATCAAAGACAGTAACGCTCTAACGAGCTCATAGAGATAATGAAGAAAAAAGCCCTTATCACCGGAGTCACCGGCCAGGACGGAAGCTACCTTTCGGAATTCCTGCTTGCAAAAGGTTACGAAGTACACGGAGTGATACGCCGCAGTTCGGTGGACTTCCGCGAGCGCATCGCCCACCTCGAAGGCCATGCCGATTTCCATCTCCATTACGCCGACCTCTCCGACTCGATGTCGGTGATGCAGGTGATGGGGAAAGTGCGCCCCGACGAAGTATATAATCTCGCCGCCCAGAGCCATGTACAGGTATCGTTCGACTCGCCGGAATATACCGCCGATATAGATGCCGTCGGAGTGCTGAGGCTGCTCGAGGCCATACGCCTCAGCGGCCTGACCGGGAGCTGCCGCTTCTATCAGGCCTCGACATCCGAACTCTACGGCAAAGTGGAGGAGGTGCCGCAGAACGAAGAAACGCCGTTCCATCCATATTCGCCGTACGCGGTGGCCAAGCTATACGGCTTCTGGATAGTAAAGGAATACCGCGAGGCATACGGCATGTATGCCTGCTCGGGCATCCTCTTCAACCATGAGAGCGAGCGCAGGGGCGAGACATTCGTCACGCGCAAGATCACCCTCGCCGCAGCCCGCATCGCCCAGGGGAAGCAGGAGAAGCTCTATCTCGGCAATCTCTCGTCGCTTCGCGACTGGGGCTACGCCCCCGACTATGTGGAATGCATGTGGCTCATCCTCCAGCAGAAACAGCCCTCCGACTACGTGATAGCCACCGGCGAGCAGCATTCGGTAAGAGAGTTCGCCACAATCGCCTTCCGGCATGTGGGCATCGACCTGCGCTGGGAAGGCGACGGAGCCGAAGAGAAAGGCATCGACAAGGCGACAGGCAAGGTCGTCGTCGAGGTGTCGCCCGACTTTTACCGTCCCACCGACGTGATCAACCTCCTCGGCGATCCCGCCAAGGCGCGCCGCGAACTCGGATGGAATCCGTCGAAGACTCCGTTCGAGCAGCTCGTCAGGAAGATGGTGGACGCCGACATGGCCAAGGTGGCCATGGAGCGCGCCGGAGAGTCAGTGAAGACCAACCTCGCCGAGTATCTCGAGAAAGGAATAGTAAAATAACTGAAATATAATTGTGTCATGAATGTTATGATCACCGGCGGCGCCGGCTTCATCGGATCCCATGTGGTCCGCCTCTTCGTCAATAAATATCCGGACAGCCATATCGTCAATGTCGACAAGCTCACCTACGCGGGAAACCTCGCCAATCTCGCCGACATCGAGGACCGTCCGAACTATACTTTTGTCAAGGCAGATATCTGCGACTACGATGAGATGCTCCGAATCATGAAGGAGCATGACATAGACGGAGTGATCCATCTCGCGGCCGAGAGTCACGTGGACCGTTCCATCCTCGACCCGTTCACCTTCGCCCGAACCAACGTGATGGGAACCCTGGCGCTCCTGCAGGCAGCGAAGGTCTACTGGGAATCGAAGCCGGAGGGCTACAAGGGGAAACTGTTCTACCATATCTCGACCGACGAGGTATACGGCGCGCTCGAGCTGACAGATCCCGAAGGAGTGGAGTCGCCGTTCACCACAACGGCATCTTCGAGCGAGCATCACCTTGCCTTCGGCACCGAGTTCTTCCTCGAAAGCACCAAGTACAACCCACATTCCCCCTACTCGGCATCGAAAGCGTCGAGCGACCATTTCGTGCGCGCATACCACGACACTTACGGAATGCCGACCCTGGTGACGAACTGCTCGAACAACTACGGTCCCTATCAGTTCCCGGAGAAGCTGATTCCCCTCTTCATCAACAATATCCGCCACGGCAAGCCACTTCCCGTCTACGGCAAGGGAGAGAACGTGCGCGACTGGCTCTTCGTGGAGGACCATGCCCGCGCAATAGACCTGATCTTCCATAAAGGAAAGCCCGGCGACACCTACAACATCGGCGGGTTCAACGAATGGAAGAACATCGACCTCATCAAGGTGGTGATCAAGACCGTGGACCGTCTGCTGGGAAATCCCGAAGGCACAAGCGAGCACCTCATAACCTACGTCACCGACCGCAAGGGACACGACATGCGTTACGCCATCGACTCCCGCAAGCTACAGGAGGAACTCGGATGGGAACCGAGCCTGCAGTTCGAGGAGGGTATCGAGAAGACCGTGAGATGGTATCTCGACAACCAGGAATGGATGGACCGCATCACATCGGGCGACTACAGGGATTACTACGAGAAAATGTACGCCAACCGCTGATATCAAAAGACACCGGATCCCGGCTCTGTCGGTATCAGATGCCTTTACGCATAAAAAGAAAAGGTCGACATCCCGTCGACCTTGTTTCTTCATTAAAACAACAATAACAACTTTTTCAGAACGCTTATAGCAGTATAACCTTTATATCACAAGATATATTTTCTAATCCTTACGACTATATAACAACGGCCTGAAAAAGATTGTTCGCAGGATGGTGATTTTTTTTGAAATATTTTTGAAATTTTCAACATATCCCTGAATATCAGGATGTAACATTCTGAATTATTTTTTATGAAGGATACGCTGAACAAATATGTCTGGATCATAGATACGCTCAACCGCTACGGACATCTGTCGCGGGCGGAGATCAATGAACTCTGGCTGAAGAGCTCCTGCTCCGACGGGCGCCCCATCCCGGAGCGGACCTTCTTCCACTATCGCCGGGAGATCGAGGAGACGTTCCATGTGGATATCCTGTGCGACAATTACGGGCATTACTACATCGACGAGTCCACCCGCAACATGAGCCTGCAGATGACCAACTGGCTTCTGGAGTCGTTCGCCGTGAACAACGCCATTCAGGATCCTTCGATACAGTCGGGACGCGTTGTCGTGGAGGATGTACCCTCGGCGCGCGAATTCCTCCCCACGGTACTACGGGCCATCGGCGAAAGCAGCAAGGTGACGTTCACCTACGCCGGCTTCTCCCGCTCCCGTCCGGAGGAGGGAATCGTTTTCCGGCCCTGGTTCGTGAAGCGGTATAAGCAAAGGTGGTACATGGTCGGCATGAAGGAGCGTGGCAACGATGTGCGTACCTACGCTCTGGACCGCGTGAAGGAGATGCAGGTACTCGCCGAGCGTTTCGAAATGCCAGACACGAGACCCGATGACATATTCGAGAACCTTATCGGCATCACTTCCTCCAAGGCAGAGGTAAGGGATGTCAGGATACAGACCACTCCAACCCAGGCTAAATATTTCAGGGCCCTTCCTTTCCACCGCACCCAACAGGAAACCATCGGGGACAATTATTCCATATTCTCATACCGTCTCAAGCTCAACTATGAGCTGGTCCACGAACTGCTCGGCTACGGCGACTCCATCAAGGTGCTCGAGCCTAAGGAGCTGTGCCTTATGGTGGCCGAACAGGTCCGCTCCATGCTTAAGTTCTACGAAGAGCCCGATTCAGTACCGGAAGAATGACCCCGTCGCCGCGCTCATTTTCCACAACAATAGAAACCGCAAGCACGTTTTTATAGATAAAGAAGACATTATGGCCGACTCTAATTTCATAGACTACGTAAAGATACTTTGCCGCAGCGGCAAAGGTGGCGCAGGCAGCCGTCATTACCATCGCGCCAAGTATATACCCAAAGGAGGTCCCGACGGCGGAGACGGTGGCCGCGGAGGCCACATCATCCTCAAGGGTAACCGCCATCTGTGGACGCTGCTGCCTCTCCGCTACAGGCGTCACATTTTCGCCACGAACGGCGAGAGCGGAGGCGCCGGACGCTCGCACGGCAAGGATGGAGAGGACCAGATAGTGGAAGTGCCAGTCGGAACCGCCGTCTTCGATGCCGACACCGGCGAATTCCTCTGCGAGGTGACTGAGGACGGCCAGACCGTCAACCTGCTCCGTGGAGGCAAGGGGGGACTCGGCAACTGGCATTTCGCCACAGCCACCAACCGTGCGCCGCGCTATGCGCAGCCCGGGCAGCCGGCCATAGAGAAAGCTGTGGTGCTCGAGCTGAAGCTCCTCGGCGACGTGGGCCTCGTCGGTTTCCCGAACGCCGGAAAATCCACACTGCTGTCGGCTGTGTCCGCAGCCAAGCCAAAGGTGGCGGACTATCCCTTCACCACGATGGAACCGAGCCTCGGAATCGTGGACTACCGTGGAGACAGCTCATTCGTAATGGCCGACATCCCCGGCATCATCGAGGGCGCGTCGGAGGGGAAAGGCCTCGGACTCCGCTTTCTCCGCCACATAGAGCGGAACGCCGTGCTCCTCTTCATGGTCCCCGCGGATTCCGACGACATCAGGAAGGACTATGAGGTGTTGCTCCATGAACTGCGCGAGTTCAATCCGGAGCTCGTCGACAAGAACCGCGTGCTGGCCGTGTCGAAATCCGACATGCTCGACGACGAGCTGCGCGACGAGATAGCGGCAACACTCCCCCACGATATCCCGGTGGTGTTCATCTCGGCGGTGACCGGCCAGGGAATCCCTGAACTCAAGGACATCCTTTGGCGTGAGATCAATTCGGAGGAGAACAAGTCCCGCTTCACCATCACGCATCGCCCGCTCGACGTGCGCCATCGGGAGGAGGAGGAAGATAATTTCATCTTCGGGCAGGAAGATGCCGACAATGACGGGGAGGACTTCTCAGACTACTCCGATCAGGACTGGGAGGATGAATTCTGGGACCAGGAGAGCAGCGTGAACGATTGATATGGAACAACCGATACAGATCGACCTGCACAAGATATTGCGCGACCGCATCAAGGGATGGAAAGGGAAAATGATTCCCGGATTCATGATTACCGCCCTTGAGCATCTCGTGTGTCAGGATGAACTTAACCGTATCCTCCGTGAATGCTATCCCGCCGAGGGTTCGGAGTTCGCCCGCGCGGTATACCGCTCTCTGGGGCTTACGGTGGATGTGTCCGGACTTGAGAACATCCCGAAAGGGGAAAGGCTTCTGTTCGCCTCCAACCATCCTCTCGGCGGTCTCGACGGCATCGGTCTCATCAAGGTGCTCGGCGATCTGTACACAGACAAAGAGATGCGTTTCATGGTCAACGACATGCTAATGAACGTTGCCCCGCTGCGCAATGTCTTCCTCCCCGTCAACAAATATGGCTCTCAGGCACGAACCTCGGCCATGGTAATCAATGAGGCTTTCGCAGGAGATATGCAGATGGTGGTGTTTCCGGCCGGACTGGTATCGAGGCTCCACGACAACGGCGAGATATCCGACCTGCAGTGGCAGAAATCATTTGTGGCGAAGGCTATAGAATACCGGCGCGACATAGTGCCGACAAGATTCATCGGACTGAACAGACCGCGCTTCTACAAGCTGGCGCGGATGCGCAAGAAACTCGGCATCGGAGTCAACCTCGAGCAGGTCACACTTCCGTCGGAACTGTGCGCGGCCCGCGACAAGCATTACAAGGTGATTTTCGGCAAGCCCATATCATGGGAAAGCCTCGCCGCCTCAAAGAAACCACTGGCTCAGCTCGCCGAAGAAATACGCTCGGAAGTATATGGTCTTACATAATCTTACACCGCCACAACGCCCTTGATGGCGGGATGGGGGTCGTAGCCCACGAGATTGAAATCATCATATCCGAACCCGAATATATCCTTTACATCCGGATTCAGGACCATGTGCGGCAGAGGGCGTGGCGCGCGGCTCAGTTGTTCATGCACCTGGTCGAGATGGTTCAGATAGATATGGGCATCACCGAGCGTATGGATGAAGTCGCCGGGCTGCAGTCCGCACACCTGAGCCATCATCTGCGTGAGCAGAGCATAGCTCGCGATATTGAACGGGACACCCAGAAAACAGTCACCGCTGCGCTGATAGAGCTGGCATGAAAGTTTTCCTTCCGACACATAGAACTGGAAGAACGCATGGCATGGAGGGAGATTCATCCTGTCAAGGTCAGCCACGTTCCACGAGCTGACTATGATACGCCGTGAATCCGGATTACTCCTGATATCATCGACGGCACGCGATATCTGGTCGATGGAGCCGCCGTCATAGTCGGGCCACGAGCGCCACTGATAGCCGTAGATATGTCCGAGACCGCCGTCGGGATCCGCCCATTCGTTCCATATCCTTACGCCGCGTTCCTGAAGCCAGCGGGCGTTGGTGTCGCCGCGCAGGAACCACAGCAGCTCGTAGATGATGCTTTTCAGATGCACCTTCTTCGTGGTGACGAGTGGAAATCCGTCGGCGAGATTGAACCGCATCTGGTAGCCGAACGTGGAGATCGTGCCGGTGCCGGTGCGGTCATCCTTACGCACGCCGGTATCGAGGATATGCCTCAGGAGGTCGAGATACTGTTTCATTTCAGGTTTTGCTTGTGGTTTTCACCCGGCGCATCAGCGGGGTCGCCGGGCGGTTGCGGTTGGGCTGGAACTTAATGGCTTCTTCGGGACATAGCGCCACACAGTCGAAACAGCGCACGCAGCGAGAGTTGTCTACGTAGCGACTCACCGTCTTGATGCAGCTTGCCCGGCATACATCCTCGCAGAGTCCGCACGAGGTGCATTTGTCGGGATTGATCTCGATGTGATATAAGGCGCAGTCGGAGAGCATCCCCAACACCGTTCCGAGCGGACACACCGTCGTGCAGAATTCCCTGCCGCGCAACGCGGCCAGGACCGCGAGGACAACAGCGATAGCCGCTCCGGCAACCATTCCCGAAAGCGCGCCGAGTCCCACGGCTTTCCATTGCGCGGCAGCCACATGCGGGCTGGCCGCGCCGACAATGTCGGTAAAGATGTTCCAGGGGTCGAGCATAAGCGTGACCGCCGTTATGCCGGCCAGCGTGCAGATGGCGTAGATAAGCAGGATATGGTAGCGGACACGCTTGGCATGGGCGTATGAGAATTTCCGACGGGAGCGGGGAAAGACCTGCCGCAGACGCATGAATATGTCGGAGAAAGTTCCGACCGGACATACTGTGGCACAGTATATCCGGCCGAACATGAGTGTTAGCAGGAGCCATATCAGGGAGGCTCCGGCGGAAGCGCCAAGCGAACAAAGGAGCACCTGCGAGCCACGTGCGATCCGGGTGATCGGACACGCGGCCGGGCCGAGCAGGACCGCCGCCACAGAGGAGGCGAGGAAGAGCAGGGCCAGGATGATCCTTATGGTCCGCAGCTGCTTCATCGACGTCCTTTCTGCTGCTCGCGGAGCATGGCCTGCTGCTGCTTCTGCATCTCTTCGAGTCGAGCCATGAATCCGGACTTCTTGCGCGGCTTCTTGGCGTTGGCGGCCATCTGCTTGCGCACCTTGTCCTCATTGATTATGAAGCGGAAGGCGTAGGTCTGGATGATGGTGATCAGAAGAGAGAGGAAGTAATAGTAGGAAAGTCCCGCGGCATAGTTGTTGAAGAACACCATGAAGAAGACGGGCATCAGGTACATCATCCATTTCATTCCGGGCATCGTGTTGGCCTGGTTCTGGGTGTTGAGCCATGTGTAGATGATGTTGGTGGCCGTCATCAGAAGGCAGAAGAGCGAGATATGGTTTCCGAAATATTTCGTCACCAGAGGGATGTTGCCGCTCCACGATATGATGGCGTCGGGAGCCGACAGGTCGTGGCACCAGAGGAAGCTCTGTCCCCTGAGCTCGATGCAGGAGGGGAAGAATGCGAAGATGGCGAAGAGAATCGGCATCTGGAGCAACATCGGCAGACAGCCCGACATAGGGTTGACTCCGGCCTTCTGATAGAGCGCCATGGTCTTCTGCTGGCGGGTCATCGCGTTCTCGGTGCCGGGATATTTGTCGTTGATCGCCTTGATGTCCGGACCGAGCACCCGCATGAGGGCCTGGCTCTTGTAGCTCTTGTATGTGAGCGGGAAGAGCACGAGCTTGATGAAGATGGTGAGCAGCAGGATTATGATTCCGTAGTTGGAGATGAATTTGCCGAGGAAATTGAACACAGGAATCACCACTCCGGTGTTGATCCAGCGGAATATGCTCCAGCCGAGCGGGATAAGCTTGGTGAGATGGAGGTCCTCGTCGGGACAGACGGTGTCATCGAGATCGGAAAGGAGTGGATAGAGGTTGGGACCGAGGAAGATGCTGAAGTTGGCGGGGTTCTCCGAAGTCCAGTCATAGTCGTTGACCACCGCCTCGGCCTGCATGTTCTTCAGATAGTCGGAGCCCTGGAGTGTGGTTGAGTGGAAGTCCGCTGTGTTGAAGGGACGGTCTGCTATCACCACCGAGGAGAAGAACTGGTTCTTGAAACCGATCCATTTGATCTTAGCCTTGCGTTCCTCGGTGTCGTCGCCTGCCTCCTTCAGGTTCTCCACGGAACCTCCCGCGTATTTGTAATATAGCGCGGAGTTACGCTCCTCGAACATTCGGCCCTGTTCCTGCCGGTGCAGGTCCTGCTGCCATGAGAAGCCGAGGTTGCGGTTGTTGCTCTGCACGATGGGGGCCATGTTCTTCTGGACAACGCGCATCCTGACCACGTAGCTGTCACCCTTGGGAAGCGTGTATTCGATTCCCCAGAAAGCACCCGGGGCCACATCGAGCGCCATCAGCACCGTAGAGTCGTTGAGCTGCCTCGGAGTGAAGTAAAGCTGGGAGGTCTCCACCGGAGAAGGGAGCGGAATCTGGAAGTTGAATGTGTTCTTGTCTCCCTCGAACAGCACCACGGGATTCTTCACCTTCTTGGTCTCGTCGGCACTATACTCGGTGTCGTATTTCTTGAGCTGCGCTCTTGTTATCGAACCGGAGCGGGAGTTCAGCTGTAACGCGAGCACATCGTTCTCGAGCTTGACAATCTGCGGAGTTCCGGTTAGGAACTGAGCGAACCGGCCGTATCGGCCGAGATTCACGGAAGCCATCCTTACGGCTTCGATCGCCTTGCGCTGCTCCGAGACGCTCATCCTGGAGATATCGCCGGCGGCCACTGCCGCCCAGTCGAGGTCACGCCCGTCCACCGTCACGGTGCCGTAGACGGAGTCGCCGCGAAGCGAGAGGTTCATGCCGTCCTGATTGAGTGTATATACGCGGGTGCTGTCGGCCAGTACCCGGACATGGCCATTGTCGGAGATGTTCTTCACGAGCCATTCGCGCTCTGCCGATGTCAGCGAGTCGACCGATGTGGCCACCGGTGTCTGTGCCGCCACCTCCGGGTCGGGAGCATTGTCGGCCGGCTGTTCCTTCGGTGTGAGCCACATGAAGAGGGCAAACACAAGAAACATCAGCAACAGGCCGTTGAGAGTGTTCTTATCCATTGATTCCTTATGGGTTGTTTAACGGGTCTTAAGAATTGTTAATCTATTCGTTGTCTATTTGTGGCAGGCTTTCACCTGACTGATTTCTTAGATTCTGAATAATCCAGCGCCGCCTTCATGAAGGAGATGAAGAGCGGATTGGGATTGAGCACTGTCGACTGGTATTCGGGATGATACTGCGTCCCGACAAACCATCTCTTGCCGGGAATCTCCACCACCTCCACAAGCTTGGTCTCCGGATTGTGTCCCACGCACTCCATTCCGGCTGCCTCGAACCGGTCGAGATAGTCGGAATTGAACTCGAAGCGGTGGCGGTGGCGCTCCATCACCTCGCTGCGGCCATATGCCCGGGCCGGTGTGCTTCCCTCCTTGAGGGCACAGCGGTATGCGCCGAGACGCATTGTGCCTCCCTTGTCGTGGACCGATTTCTGATCCTCCATCAGGTCAATCACGTTATGCGGGGTATTGGGCTCCATCTCGGTGGAGTTGGCGCTCTCGAGACCGAGGACGTCGCGGGCGAATTCTATGACCATACACTGCATGCCGAGGCAGATGCCGAACGTAGGCACGTCATGCTCGCGAAGCCATTTGAGCGCCACGAATTTTCCCTCAATGCCGCGCTGGCCAAATCCGGGGGCTATGATCGCTCCGTCAAGATCGCCGAGCAGTTCCTCAGCGTTCGAGTCATTAAGTTTCTCCGAGTGAATGTATACGAGGTCAAGACGCCTGTCGAGAGCCGTGGCAGCCTGCATAAGCGCCTCCGATATCGATTTATAGGCATCCTGAAGTTCCACATATTTTCCCACTAAACCGATTCTGACATGATCCTTGGCCTCGGAAAGCTTGCGTAGGAATGTATTCCATGCGGCGAAGTCCGGTGCCGGACTCGCGTCGGCTCCGGTCATAGCCACAATCATTTCGTCGAGGTGCTGCTCATGCATGCGAAGCGGCACCTGATAGATGGTGGGCTGATCAAGACTCTCCACCACCGCCTCGGGGGCGACGTTGCAGAACTGCGCCACCTTGCGGCGCATCGATGCCGGAAGTTCCTTCTCGGTGCGGAGAACAAGGATGTCGGGCTGGATCCCCATGCTCTGAAGCTGCTTCACGCTGTGCTGCGTCGGCTTCGTCTTCAGTTCCTTGGCAGCCTTCAGATATGGAACGTATGTGAGATGCACGAACAAGGCGTTACGTCCCAACTCCCATTTCAGCTGGCGAACCGCCTCAATGAAAGGGGTCGACTCGATGTCACCGACAGTACCTCCGATTTCGGTGATGATGAAGTCATACTCTCCGGTCAGGCCGAGGCTCTTGACGTTGCGCTTGATTTCATCGGTGATATGCGGGATGATCTGAACGGTCTTGCCAAGATAGTCACCGCGCCGTTCCTTATTTATGACCGACTGATAGATGCGGCCGGTGGTCACGTTGTTGGCGCGGGTGGTATGTATGTCGGTGAACCGTTCGTAGTGGCCGAGGTCGAGGTCGGCCTCGTGGCCGTCGACAGTCACATAGCATTCGCCATGTTCGTAAGGATTAAGAGTGCCTGGGTCGATGTTGATGTAGGGGTCGAACTTCTGAATCGTCACTCTGTATCCGCGGCTCAGAAGCAGGCGAGCGATGGAACTCGAAATGATTCCCTTTCCGAGCGACGACACAACGCCGCCAGTCACAAAAATATACTTTGTCTCCACTTTGAAAAAATCTTCTTACGAAATGCAAAGTTAGTGAGAATTCCTAAAATTCGCAACGAATTTTTTCAAAATGGAGACAATAGGGGTTTATTTCCTGACGATAACGGAGCCGGAGCCCTGATGAGTGGCGAGCACCAGCACCTCGGCGATCTGCACATGGGCCGGAGCCTCAGCCGCATAGACAGCCACATCGGCGATGTCGTCGCCCGTGAGCGGTTTGATTCCCTTATAGACGTTGTCGGCGCGTTCGATGTCACCGTGGAAACGGGTGCGGCTGAAGTTGGTCTCCACCAATCCCGGCTTTATGTTGGTGACTCTAATCGCGGTGTCGGCCACATCGATACGAAGGCCGTCGGTAATGGTCTTCACCGCCGCCTTGGTGGCGCAATAGACGTTGCCTCCGGCGTATGCCGCATCGCCGGCCACTGAGCCGATATTGATGACCTGACCCCGGTTACGCTTCACCATACCGGGCACTATCAGACGGGTCATCGTGAGCAAGCCCTTGATGTTGGTGTCGACCATAGTGTCCCAGTCTTCGAAATCTCCCTCATACTCAGGCTCGAGACCGAGAGCGAGACCTGCGTTGTTCACAAGCACGTCGATTTCACGCCAGTCCTGCGGAAGGCTCCTCACAGACATCTCGGCAAGCTTACGGTCGCGCACGTCGAACACGAGCACCAGACTCTCCACGCCCGCGTCGGCCAGCTCGGCAGACAGGTCCGCGAGAGCATCAGCCCGACGACCGGTGATAATCACCCGATATCCCGCCTTTCCGAATTTCAAGGCGCAAGCGCGGCCGATGCCGCTGGTGGCGCCAGTCACCATCACAATCTTCTTCATGGTAGATAGGTTTATTTTCACCGCAAATTTAGCAATAATCCCCCACACCCGCAAAAAGTTTACCGCGCAATTATGGAAAGGCGGACGGTAAAAGCGGGAGCGGGGGCAGACACTCAGTAGGTGGTGCCGTAGGAGGCGCGGTCGAGGGTCCGGTAGCCTATGGCTTCGGCTATGTGGCGGCTCTGGACGGGCGCGGTGACGAGCCCGGCAGCTTTCTCGGGGGTAAGGTCCCAGCCGGCTGCGGAGGCATAGTCGAGGTCGGCTATCGTGCGCGCTACTCGCAGGATGCGGTCGAAGGCGCGGGCACTCATGTTGAGGCGCGTCATCCGCTCGCGGAGCTTCTCAAGTCCCGCTTCATCCGGCCATGCGTATTTATGGAGCAGCCGCGACCCCATCTGAGCATTGCAGTAGATTCCCTTCTCCTCCTTGAACCTCGCTTCCTGAATGGCCCGGGCCGCCATGACCCGCTTGCGGATTTCAGCCGATGGCTCAGCAGGGCGCGTGGAGGCCATGTCGTCGAAGTCGACAGGCTCGATCTCGCACTGGATATCGATACGGTCGAGCAACGGGCCTGAGATTTTGCTCATGTATTTCGATACAGCTCCTGGCTGACATGTGCACCGTCTCGTGGGATGGCCGTAGTATCCGCAGGGACATGGATTCATCGAGGCGACGAGCATGAAGCTCGCGGGATAGTTCACGGTGTATCTGGCGCGGGAAACAGTGATGAAGCGGTCCTCGATGGGCTGCCGGAGCACCTCGAGCACTTGCCGCGGAAATTCCGGAAACTCATCGAGGAAAAGGACACCGTTGTGGGCGAGCGATATCTCGCCGGGCATCGGGCTGACACCTCCTCCCACAAGGGCAACCGGAGAGACTGTATGGTGGGGAGTCCGGAAAGGGCGCGTTGTCATCAGCATGGAGCCCCGGATCAGTTTGCCGGCTACTGAATGGATCTTGGTGGTCTCGAGTGCCTCGGCCATGCTGAGAGGCGGCAATATCGACGGAATACGCTTGGCCATCATTGACTTGCCGGCACCGGGAGGGCCCACCATCAGAAGATTGTGTCCGCCGGCACAGGCCACTTCCAAGGCTCGCTTCACATTGTCCTGCCCTTTCACTTCTGAAAAATCGAAGTCGAAATCGCAAACCCCGGCGGCAAACAGCTCGCGGGTATTGACCCGAATCGGCTTCAGTCCCGACTCTCCCTTGAGAAGCAGTATCACCTCTGCCAGGTTCTTGGCACCATATACTTCGAGACGGTTCACTACCGCCGCTTCCGTGACATTGGCCTCTGGGACCACAAGACGCTTGAATCCTAATTCCCGGGCCTTGACCGCCATCGGGAGAGCCCCCTTGACGGGGAGCAGCGAGCCGTCGAGGCTCAGCTCTCCGGCAAACATATATTCGCCGAGATTCCCGCATGAGATCTTTTCCGCAGCGGTCAGTACTCCGAGAGCCAGCGGGAGGTCGAAAGCTGCACCCTCTTTCTTCACGTCAGCCGGAGCGAGATTGATCGTGATGCCGAGATGCGGGAAGCCCACACCCGTCTGCTCCATGGCAGACACAATCCGCTGGTAACTCTCCTTCACGGCTGTGTCGGCCATTCCGACGATATTGAACATCGCGCCTCGGCGCGCCACCGTCTCAATAGTCACGGGAAAAGCATCAATCCCATATATCGCGGCACTGTAAACCTTTGTCAGCATATCATTTCATTTCCTTTTCGAAAGCCTTCGAGGCTTCGCCGGGGCTTTCTCCCCTGTAAACTTCCTTACCGCTCTTTCCGGCCACGATAAAGAGCGGCACTTCCTCCACGCCGAGGCTTACAGCCGCGTCATCGGCCGGCCCGAGAGGCATCCATCCCTTCACTACGGTAGACAGCGAATCACCACGCATGGGCCATATCCTTGTCATCGAGTCTGTCTCAAGACTGATCTCGGCTATGATTCTCGAGAGGGAGTCGGGATATTTCCGGCATATCCTCCTCATTTCAGCCACAGCCTCGCGGCGCCCTTCTGAATCGACGTATGAGAAATAGAGCAACGCAGGCTTCCTGCCGAAACGGAGCGTGTCGACACCGTTGCCTACGCTTTTGATCACCACCTCTCCCGGCATCCTGCGCATCCACGGGCCTCCAGCCGAGATATCGGAGCGCGACACCAGATCCACCCATTCCTTCTCAAGAGCGTCATCGCGCAGCATCTTCCAGGTGCGCGCAAAACCGGCCTCATCGTCGCGACGATCATAATAGACTGCCATCAGAATGGCAGACACCGGATCGGAGGGATTCTCCCGGACGTAGGCTGTTACGGCGGCGTTCACCTTACGGGAATCCATCGAGGAAATCGAGGCACGGTTGGCATGCCGCCATTCATCAAGGCGCTCGGTGACACCATTCCCCCTCACACGCCATGAGGCGGGATTTTCCGAATCGCCGGAGATACGGATGCGGTCGCCCCGTTCAACATAGAAAACGGCTGCAGGCCTGCCGGAGGGATCCATGATCCATACCAGCGACGGATTGTTCGTGCGGCCGGTGACCGCACCTTTACCTTTGTCCACCATCATCATTTCCTCCGCGAACCAACCCTTGACAGGGTCAGACGCATAATATAGAAAAGAGTAATGTCCGGAGACCCTCTCCGGCAGGCTTACCTCCACGTCGAACTCGTTCTTGACGCATCCTCCCAAAAGCAGCGTCAGCAGAGCCGTCGCCATAGCGACAACTCTGCCGAAGCCATATACTTTTTTTCTTCCGTCAGACATATTCTTCGCCGAAACGGCTCTTCACATCGTTGACGACCTGCCTGATGCGCTGCTCCTCAGCGACGGGATAGATCAGGAGCGCCTTCCCGGTGTCGGCCACGATATAATCCTTGAGACCTGCCGCCACCACGATCTTGTCACCCTCCACGGCAAAGATGGTGTTCTCGCATTCATGCTCGAGCACATTGCAGTTCTGGGTCACGTTTCCCTCGCGGTTCTTCGGCGAGCAGTCGTAAAGCGCCTTCCAGCTGCCGAGGTCGCTCCAGCCCAGGTCGGCGGTCTTGACGTAGACATTGGATGCCTTCTCCATGATCGCGTAGTCGATGGATATGGCCGGAGCATTGGGGAATACCTTGTCGATGAACCCGGTCTCCTCGGGAGTGCCGTAGAATTTCTCTCCTGCATCGAAGATGGCGGCAGTCTCGGGCGCGTACTTGGCGAAAGCCTTGAGAATCGAGTCGGCACGCCAGAGGAACATGCCTGAGTTCCAGTAGAACTCACCGGTGCTGAGGAAAAGCTTGGCCATCTCGGTGTTCGGCTTCTCGGTGAACGACTTCACCTTCATTATGTCGGAGCAATCCTCCACCTTGTTGCCGAGCTGGATATAGCCGTATCCGGTGTGGGGGAAGCTGGGCTTGAGTCCTACGGTGAGAAGACGGTCTCCCCCCTCTATGAAGGAGAGGCCCTCGAGTATGGTCGTGCGGAATTCCTCTTCGCGAAGGATCAGATGGTCGGAAGGGAGAGTCACGATCGACGCCTCGGGATCGAGTGCGTATATGTGATGGGCACCCCAGCAAACGCACGGCGAAGTGTTGCGCCTTGCCGGCTCGCAGAGTATGTTGCTCTCCCTCACATCGGGGAGCTGCCTGCGGATGATGTCGCGGTAAGCGCTGTTGGTGACGAGTATTATGTTGTCCGGATCCACAATGGGGAGCATCCGGTCGTATGTGAGCTGGAGAAGACTCCTGCCCGTTCCGAAAAAGTCAAGGAACTGTTTGGGCATATCCGTACGGCTGAAAGGCCAGAACCGAGATCCTACTCCGCCGCACATAATCACGCAATAACGGTGCGCCCTGTTTTCTGAAGCTTTTTCCATAATATCAATATTAGATCAATTATGATTAACCCGCTACTTCCGGAATCTTCTTGATCTGGTGCTTCACGCCCTCCACCACATTCAGCATGTAGTCTCCGAGCTTTTCAGCTTCCCTGATGAGGTCCATGAAGAAGATTCCCACCTCGTAGTCGTATTTCTTATTGTTGATGTCGAATATATTGCCGTCGCGGAGCTTGTTGCGTAGCTCGTTGATCTCTCGCTCCTTGTTGTAGGCGGCCACAATCAGCGAACCTTCCGGAGTCTCCATCTCGTCGAGGATGTTGAGCATGTTGGCCATTGCGTCGTCCACGAGGGTGAACATGCGGTCTATCTCGTTGAGCACCGCGTCATCAAACTCCACATTGTTCTGGTTCTTGCGCTTCATGGTCCTGGCCACGTTGAAGCAGCCGTCGGCAATCGACTCGATCTCGCTGACTATCCGGAGCATTCCGATCACCCGAAGCTTACCCTCGGCAGAAAGGCGTCCCTCCGCCACTTTGTTGAGGTATGTCCCTATCTCTATCTCCATGCGGTCGGATATCTCCTCGTATTTTTCAAGACGGTTGTACGTCTCCTGATAGTCATCGTCGCGACCCTCCATGTGGACAATCTTACGGGCCATCTCAAGCATGCGGTTCACCCTGCGCGCATAAACCACAATCTCCTTCTGCGCCTGGGTGATGTTAAGCTCGGAAGCCGACAGAAGTCCGTGGCCGATATATTTGAGCGAGAACTCCTCCTCGTCTTCCTTATGATGCGTCGGAACCATCCAGGTCACCACACGTACGTACAGCTTGGTGAACCAAATCATGATAAGCAGGTTGCAGGCATTGAACACCGTCGGGAACATGGCGAGGCCGAAAGCTATGCAGCTCTGGGCCGCGGCAGTAAAGCCCCCCTTCTCGTTAAGTAGCGTGGTGCCTCGCATTCCCGCTTCCTGCGCCTCGCTGATGTCGAGGGGATCGATGCCGCAGCAAAGACGCGTGATCTCCGCCACGAGGTCGACGAAAGGATAGAAGATAGCCAGCACCACTATCGAACCGAGCAGATTGAAAAGGAGATGTCCCATTGCGGTACGTTTGGCCGCGACATTGCCGCTCAACGACGCAAGAATCGGGGTTATGGTCGTTCCGATATTGCCGCCGAGGATTATGGCGCATCCGAGAGTAAATGAAATCCATCCTTGGGAACACATGATAAGTGTTATGGCGAAAGTAGCCGCGGAACTCTGCGCCACCATGGTCACCACTATGCCGAGAGTAAAGAAAATCAGCACCGACCAGAATCCCATGGAGGTATAGCCGACCACAAAGCTGAGCATCTCGGGATTCTCCTGGAGATTGGGCACGTACGCGCTGATGAGGTCAAGACCCATGAAAAGGAAGCAGAAACCTACAAGAAACTCACCTGCCGACTTATAGGTACTGTTTTTCAGGAACATCAGCGGAACGCCGATGGCAAGGATAAGAATACTGTAGTCAGAGATATTTACTTCAAAGGAAAACGCCGAGATAATCCATGTGGTCGCAGTGGTACCGACATTGGCACCGAAAATCACCGCCATGGCCTGTTCGAGGCTCATAAGGCCTGCATTCACAAAACTCACCACCATCACCGTGGAGGCGCTCGAACTCTGGATAAGGGCTGTAATAGCGATACCAGTCAGCACACCGGCAACGCGGTTCTTGGTCATTATGCCCAGAATATTGCGGAGCCTGTCGCCCGCCACTTTCTGCAGACCCTCGCTCATCACTTTCATTCCGTAAAGGAACAGGCAGACGGCTCCAAGGAGGCTGAGAAAGTCAATTATGCTGTAATTCATTGGTCGAAACCTTGGGAATCAAGATGTTAGTTCCCTACTCAGTCCGACATCAGCGATAAAGCAGCAGGGATTTTCTGCAAAGATACAATAATTTCCTCTATCTCTCAAAAAATTCGGCATAAACAGAACCTAAAAAAGCACCCCTGAAGTCTTCTGTCAGCTTCAGGGGTGCTTTAGCTATGATATTCCTTAGACTAAGGAATCTGTATAACAAGCTGGACTACTTGATATTCCAGCTCTCGTGGGTCTTGAGGATCATGTCGCGGAGGTTCGCGTAACCCTTCGAAGCCTTGATTTCCTGAGTCTGACGGTCCACTTCCTGATCGTATACAAGGGCATCGACATCGCGGATGACACCGAAAGCGATGGGGAGGTCATGTCCGTCCATCATGGCGAGCTGCTGCTGAACGAAGTTCTGCCTGCAGTGTGCGTCATGCACGAGCACATCGTCGATTGTATAGCCGTCCTCGCCGATTGTCACGGCCTTGAGTCCGAAACCATCCTGCACCAGACCCTTGTTTCCGTCCTTACCGAAGAGCATCTTCTCTCCGTGACGGAGAATGATGGTGTGGTCGGCGCGGTTCTCCTTGTCGGCGAAATAGGCATGAATGCCATTATTGAAGATCACGCAGTTCTGGAGCACCTCCACCACGGCCGCACCTTTATGGCGCGCTGCGGCCACCATGCACTCACGGGTTGTCTCGAGATTCACATCGTAGCTGCGGGCGAAGAAATTGCCGCGCGCTCCGAAGCAGAGTTCTGCGGGGATGAACGGATCCTCCACTGTTCCGTAGGGACTTGACTTGGAGACGGTGCCGCGGTCGGATGTGGGGGAGTACTGACCCTTGGTAAGGCCGTAGATCTTATTGTTGAATATCAGAATATTGATGTCCACGTTACGGCGAACCGCATGGATGAAGTGGTTACCTCCGATGGCGAGGCCGTCGCCGTCGCCGGAAATCTGCCATACGGTAAGCTCCGGGTTTGCGGTCTTTACGCCGGTGGCGATAGCGGCCGCGCGACCGTGGATGGTGTGCATTCCGTAGGTGTTCATGTAGTAGGGAAGGCGGGAACTGCAGCCGATTCCGGAGATCACGGCTGTCATGTGCGGGGGCACGCCGAGCTCGGCCATAGCCTTGTGAAGGGTGCTGAGGATGGCGTGGTCGCCGCAGCCGGGGCACCAGCGCGCGCTCTGCGAGTTCTTGAAGTCGGAGGGAGCGAATCCCTTTGTCTCATTATTTTCCATATTGATGTGTCTAATGTATAAGGGATTGTTATTAATGGTTGTCCATGTGGAATTTCACTCCTTCCACCACTTCCTTCACAAGGAAAGGCTGACCTTCCACCTTGTTGATGCGGAGAATCTCCTTTCCGGGGAGGTGCATCTGGAGATAGTCGGCGAACATTCCCGTGTTGAGCTCGGCCACGATGATTCGTTTGTAACCTTTCAGCATGTCGAGTGCATTCGGCGGGAGGGGGTTGATGTATCTGAACTGATGGAAGGCGATCTTGCGGCCCTCATTGTGGAGCTCGGTAGCGGCTGTGAGGAGGTGTCCGTAGGTGCCTCCCCAGCCCACGAGGATAGTGTCGGCATCCTCATCAAGCATGGGCTTGACGGGATCGATGCTGTCGGCGATGCGGGCCACTTTCTGACGACGGGCCTCCACCATGCGCGCATGATTGGCGCCGTCGGTGGAGATGACCGAAGTCTTGGCATCCTTCTCGAGACCACCCAGACGGTGCATTGCGCCGGGTGTTCCGGGAAGCGCCCAGTAGCGGGCCAGAGTCTTCTCGTCGCGGTCGTAGGGACGCCATCCCTCCTCGAGACGGTTCTGCGGGAGGATATGGGGCTTGATTTCGGGATAATCCTTCTCTTCAGGTATGCGCCATGCGGAGCTTCCGTTGGCTATGAACGCGTCGGTGAGGAGGATAACCGGAGTCATGTGTTCCATGGCGATGCGAGCGGCCTCGAAGGCCATCTGGAAGCAGTCGGTTGGGCTTACGGCTGCAAGCACACAGATCGGCGACTCTCCGTTACGGCCGTAGAGGGCCTGAAGCAGGTCGGTCTGCTCGGTCTTGGTGGGAAGACCGGTGGAGGGACCGCCGCGCTGTACGTCGATCACCACGAGCGGGAGCTCGGCCATTACGGCCAGACCGATACCCTCTGACTTGAGAGCGAGACCAGGGCCGGAGGTCGAGGTCACTGCGAGGTGTCCGGCGTAGCTTGCTCCGATAGCCGAGCATACTCCGGCGATTTCATCCTCCATCTGGACAGCCTTGACACCGAGGTCCTTGCGCTTCGCGAGCTCATGAAGGATGTCGGTGGCGGGAGTGATGGGATAGCTGCCGAGGAAGAGGGGACGTCCGCTCTTCTCGGAGGCCATGATCAGGCCCCATGCGGTGGCGGTGTTTCCCGTCACGTCGGTGTAGACACCCGGCTCAGCCGAAGCGGTCTCTATGCGGTATACAGGGAGGGAGCTGTGGGTATTGTGGCCATAGTCCCAGCCAGCCTGCAGCACGAGCTTGTTGGCCTCGAACACGGCGGGTTTCTTGGCGAACTTAGCCTGGAGTTTGCGGAGCACGCTCTCAAGAGGGCGGTCAAAGAGCCAGCAGATGATGCCGAGGGCAAGCATGTTCTTGCTCTTCATGATGGCCTTGTTGTCAAGTCCTGAGTCAGCGAGGGTGCTCTTCAGCAGAGTGGTCATCGGCACGAGCATGATGCGCTTGGGATCGATGCCGAGCTCGGCCACAGGGTCGTCGGTCTTGTATTCCGCCTTGCGGAGATTGGCCTCCGTGAAGGAGTCGCCGTCACAGACGATGATGCCGTCCCTCTTGAGGTAGCGGAGATTGGTCTTTAGCGCCGCCGGGTTCATGGCCACGAGGACATCGGCCTCGTCGCCGGGGGTGTGGACACCTTTGCCGACGCTCACCTGATAACCCGACACGCCGCTGAGCGAGCCCTGCGGGGCGCGGATTTCCGCGGGGTAGTCGGGAAATGTGGAAATCTCATCCCCCTCCTCTGCGGAAATGTTCGAGAAAATGTTGCCTGCAAGCTGCATGCCGTCGCCAGAGTCGCCGGCGAATCGGATCACCACCTTATCGATGGTTTTCACATCAGTCTTCTGTAGCATAAATATTGTTGTATTTTTGGTATTAGATAATCGAAACCTTCACAGCCTTCTTGAAGCCGGGTTTGACCACGATATATATTCCTTTCTGTAAATTGTCACCGCTGACCTCCCGTCCGTTCATATCGAAGACGCGAGCCCCCTCGGGCACGAGTATCGAGTTGCCCCAGACTTCAACAAGGAAGCTGTCGTCGCTGTCCTCGACAGTACCGATGGAGACTGGGATCGCCACTGCCGTCAGCTTCATGTCGCGGATCTCCCATGTGTCGGCTCCACTCGCGTTCGATTCGTACCTGAGCCCCACGCTCACCTTGTCGCCGATAAAACGGGATAGGTCCATGTCACCGCTCGATGTGAATGCCCATGAGCCGGCCGCCGGCCATTGCGGAGCATCGAGCTGATGGATCTCGCCAGTCTTGACATCCTTCACCACCACACCGCATAGTTCGCGCATGTTAGCCTGGAACTTAGCCGCATGGGAGAAACTGAGCGTGGCGCTCTGCATTCCGTTGAGATCTACTTCAGGACTCCATGCGTATGCGTATGCGGTCTTGGGGCCGTTCACATAAGCCGAGCCGTTGAGGTAACCCTTACCGTTATACACTTTCCATGACCATACATAGTCGAGGCCATCATCCAAGGATACGTTCTCAAAGGTCCAGTCCCCGTCGATTTCGGTGTTGGTTTCGGAGAGCCAGTCGTAAGTGGTGGTGTCGCCATGCGGAGGCTGCGGGTCATCGCCGCCACCTTGAGCGCCGTCTACGTGATAGACCTCACCACGCTTCGAGCCCCAGATATACTCTGCCAGGTCGGGAAGATCGATAAACGGGTTGCGGTTCTGCTGCTCCTTCTGGATTCCGTCGTTACGGCCGCGCTCCTTGTCGCTGACGGGGTCGTTCCTGCTCCATTTCAGCAGCAGGTCAGCGGCCCAGTCTTTCAGCAGATAGGGATCGGAGGGATTGTACATCCAGTTGGTATTGGATGTTTTCCATGAGATATCGTCGTAGATGGTGAACATGTACATGAACGCCCTCGCGAAGTCTCCCTTGTAATCGTCATGCGGCTCAAACACATAGCTGGAACCTCCTCCCTGTCCGCTGACCGGCCGTCCCACGCTGGTGACGCCGTTGGTCCATGTCGGCTCGCCGGCAATCTCGCTGAGAGGATAGTTGCTCTTGCGCGAGTTGGCGGCGGCATCGGAGGGATTGAGATGCACGATATCCTTGTAGGCATCGTTCTTGGTCTTACCCCACCAGCTGTTGGCCACGGAATGCTCGATGTTCATTCCGTCGTGGCCGTTGGTGCGCACGCGGTTGGAGCTATACATATCCCACCAGTAATCCTCCCCGTTCAAGGTTATCACATCGGTGGAGCGGAATGCGTTCCAGGTGGAGGTGCCGTAGGAGATGGCCTTGTGGTCGGCGGCCACGGCCTTTACGGCGCGTTTCAGGTCGAGACCGCTCTTACCGTCGAGCGAATCGTAATATCCGTCGGGATAAGAGGCCCACGCCGTTGCGGAGCATAACGCCATCATGGCGAGCGTCGCGGATTTAAGGTTTGTCTTTATTTTAAACATGACGTATTTCAATCAATTACACACCAACTGCGCGGTTGACAGTGGTATAATCGTACAAAATTACTAATTATTTCCATTCCAGCAAAAACAAACGATAGAATTATTCATTTATTCGGAATCAGAGATTCCTACTGAGGAATATCTCTCACCCCGAGGGAGAGTAGATGGTTGAAAAAAGTCCCGGATTCGGCAATGAATCCGGGACTTCCTTATTTTCAGATGCGGTTTATCGAATCACTATCTTCACGGGGCAGAAGTTTCCTGAGGTCAGGATGTAGATTCCCGGCTCCAGGAGATATTCGGATCCGTCGGCAGCATCTCCCTCCTCTATCACCGTCAGGCCGGAAAGGTCTGCCACGCGGAACGAGCCGGCCTGGCCGTCGGCGCGCAGGATCGTGAAACCGCCTTCCGTCGTGATCACTCTGAACGGAGCCTCCTGACGGACAGCATCGATGCCGGAGCCTGCCGCCACATAGATTACGTTGGAATCAATCGACGAAATGCCATAGCGCGAGTATGCCACCATGTAGCTCTCAGCCACGGAGGGATCACGGTCGGTGAACGTGAAACTCGTCTCGCCGGTCTCGTAGGTCTCCGTCTCCTCGTTGCCGGGATTATGGCGCACACGGGTCAGGATATAGTAGTCTGCCTCCTCCTGTGCCGGTTCCCAGCGGGCGGTGTAGCTGTTGCCGGAGACATCCACCGGATCAAGAGCTGTGAGCGGAGGAAGGTCTGGCATCTGCACGGCCTCGCCATACAGACTGACCGCGATGCTGCCCGAGATACCGCCATCGTAAAGGGCAAGACTCGCCTCATGTCTTCCTTCCCTGTCCGGCATATAGGTGATGTTCAGCAGATAGCCACCGTTCTGATTCATGGTGGCAGCCGGAATCGAAGACACCTCCGGGATGAAATATCTCTTATCCTGACCCACTACCCTGACCGACAGCGGACTCGTAAGGTTGGCTCCCTTGATCTGCAGTGCGCGTGTTCCGGCATGGTTCACGACTACCTGACCGAAATCAAGGCTTTCCCCGTTTATCGGCACGGTGATTTCCGGATCGCCGGTGACAGGCGGTGTCGGGTCGATGGTTTCCTGATCCTTGGCATAGAAACGCTGTGTGGTGCGCGAGCCCCAGATATACTCGCAGAGTTCCGGGAAATCGACAAAGGGATTGCGGTTGCCCTGATACTGCTCCACATAATTGTTGCGGTCAATCTCCTTCTGGCTTACCGGATCAAGGCGGCTCCAATGCAGAAGCATCTGCACAGCCCAAGGCATCAGAGTAGGATAAGCCTCCTTGGTGAACATGTAGTTGATCACCCAGTTGATGTCATCATAGACAGTCGCCATGTAGAAACATGCGCGGGCGAAGTCACCCTTGTACTCATCGGCCGGCTCAAAAACATTGGCGCTGCCTCCGCCGAGACCGACATTAGCCGGACCTACCTTGGTCACGCCGTTGTTGAAACGGGGATTCTGCGTCATGCCGAAAGGATAGTTCAGTTTCGCCTGATTGGCCGCGCCGTCCGACGGATAGAGGTTCCACATGTCGGAATAGGCCGGCGTGTACTCCACGCTGCCGTTCTGCTTCCACCAGGACTTAGGCACGGCGTGCTCACGTTGCATCCTGTTCTGCGAGAAACTCTGCTTTCCGCTCATTCCCTGCTGAATCAGATAGACCTGGTCGGAATACATGTCCCACCACCGCTTAAGTCCGTTGACCAGATCGGGGTAGACATCGGAATACTGCCAATAGTTGGGCAGGTCATAGTAAGGAAGAGTCTGGTGACGGGCCACGCTCTCCTTGGCAGCCCGCTTGAGCATTTCCCTGCTCTGCCCTTCCAGCTTGTCGTAATAACCCTTGGTATAGCCGGCGAACGCGTATTGACCCGTCAGCACCAACAGCACAATCAAGTAAAGCTTTTTCATAATCTATAGTTGGTCAGGGATATAAGCCCCTGCAAATTGATACAATGCCCGGAACCGGACTATCCGGCTCCGGGCATCATATTATCAGTCAACGAATTTCACTTCAGAAATCTTTGTGATTCCGCGCACGCCGAGATAGCTCGACAAAGTGCCCTTCACCCTGACCTTCTTTCCGAAGGCCGCGGGATTATTCTTCAGTCCGATCTGACTCTTGACGGCATTGTTGAGGCCGGCCGGAACCGAATTGGCTATTCCAGCCTCGCCGGCAGGCTTCTCGGAGAGAATCACGTTGGAGCTGTTGGCATAGTTGTTGGAGGTGACACCTGCGGCAGGCCTGTCAGCCCAGACAGCCGAGCTGTTCATATCGTTTTCGGCTACGAAGCCGGCCAAATAACCCTCTACCCAGACATTGGCCACAGTCGATGTGGCTGCGAGGACAGCACCGATGTTATAGGGATCAGCCTCGGTGCCGGTTCCCTTAGGTGCGGGGACTTCACCCGGTTCCGGAGGTGCGGGAGGCTGCGGGTTTATGGCATGTCCGTCGATCTCGAAGCTGTCGAGGGCTCCGGAGACTCCGGTCACGCCAGGCATGCCGAGGAACGTGGAGAGCGTACCCTTGACGAGGATGCTCTTTCCGTAGACGGCGGGATTATCCACGAGGTTGGCGTAGGTACGGAAATCGGTTCCCTGCGGAAGTTCGACCACTATCATCTTCTGCCAGTCCTTCTCATCGGCGGAAGCCGCGACAAGGAGGTTGTTGTCCATCTCTCCCTTGTCGGATAGGATCACGTCGGCGGCATCCTTCACATCGTTCACACCGAGTTTGACGGAGCCCACGATATAACCGCTGACCCATCCACTCATACCGTTGAACGACTTGTCGAGGACATCGGCCACGGTAAAGGGCTTGTCCTTCTCTCCCTTGTCGGAGATGCGTACGTCGCTGCGGTCGCGCAGGATAAGCTGGTAGGAATCGCCGTAGTACGACAGGATTCCGCGTACAGAGCCCGTACCCTCGGGGAGGATATCGGTATAGAAATTAGAGTATCCTGAGTTGCGGACATCCATCTCGGCGCCGTTGGCGTCGCGGAGCGTACGGCTCACACTCTCCTGATAGGGAGCGAACGATTCCTTGCCTCCGTCGACAAACGACACATTACGGAGCTCGACAAGCTGGCTCTGCATGCCCTGGAGAGCTGCGCCGGAAGCCGGAAGCTGCGCGAAATTGTCGACAGCTATCATGTAGCCACTGTCGGCGGGACGAGGATCACCCATCTCGATGGTCTTGAATTCCGGGTCGGGCAGGCCGTTGAGTTCGGCATGCTCGTCCCAGTAATCGATCGCCATGAAGCCGAGCTGCGGGAGCCCGTCGTAGGGAGTGCCGGGCCATCCCACCTGCTGCAGACCTCTGTAATAGCCCATATAGAGGCCGGTCATGTCAACCACCACCTCCTGTCCGAGACGGTTCTCGATATAGAGCGAACTCTGGTTGATGGAGAACGCCAGAGCGGCTGTCTCATCCTGGATCACGAGCGATTTGTAGATATTGCCGGAGGCATCGCTGCTCACCACCCGGCCGTGGATTATAAAATGTTCGCCCGAAGCCTCATCCTTAAGTCCGACGGGATTGGTGTTGGTCGGGTCGGAATAGAGGGCCTTGAGCTCGGCGATGGTGGTGTTGGGCACCAGTTCCGCCTCAGGGATGACGAGGTCGGGGGTGGTCATGTCGGCCTGACAGCCTCCAAGTCCGACGGCGGCAAGCGCCGCAATCCCGAGATATATCGATTTCAACTTTTTCATAACTTGAAATATTCAGGTTCCGCAGGGATAGCCATGCGGAAAATTCTTGTTATCTATTATTTCGCCTTGACACCCGTTAGTTTCACGGCCTTGATTTCCCATGTGTCGGCTCCTTCGGCCGAGGAAGCATACTTGAACGCCAGCTGCACCTTCTTGCCGTCGAACGCGGAGAGGTCGAGCACGCCGCTGTCGGCAAACGACCAGCTTCCGGCCTCGGGCCATACAGGAATCTTTATCTCTGTCCATTCTTTCGAGCCTTCCACCCGGACGGCGAATCCGCAAAGCTGACGGAGCGTGGTCTGGAACTTGGCGGCATGCTTGAATGTGAGCTGAGTCTTGGTCCAGCCTTCAAGGGAGATGACGGGCGATACTGCGTACGAGAGGCTCTCTTTCGACGAGCCTCCGGCATAGGCACTTGCGTTGAGATAATGGGTACCTTGGTATTCCTTCCAGCTCCAGACATAACTCAGACCCTGACCGAGCGTGATATCCTCGAATGTCCAGTCGATCTCGGCCGCGTCCTCGGCAAGACCCTGATAAATCACTGTGCCGCTCTGAACGCCGGGATCCGGATCGTCGCCTGTATCGATGCCCTTGTCTCCCCAGTTGAAGTTGCTGACGCTGCGGAGACCGTATGCACCCATGTACTCGCTGCCGGCCGTGCCTCGCATCGTCACCAATGCTCCGAGGTTCTCGGGGTGGTCCATCAGATTGAGTGCCCTGCGCACGGCTCCGCTGGGGAGCTGGACGGTGGCGCATTTGCTCCAGTCCGTCTCGTCGGGATTCATAGAGATAAGCAGGTTGCTCGGCACGGTTGCCGGGACAGAGAACCTGCAGGCGGCCTCGCTTACGGAGAAGCCGACCTCAGTATCGATCCATCCCACGATATAACCTGTCACCCAGGGGGTGGGCTGGTCATCGTTGACGCTGCCGATGCGGAGCTGATATGCCGTCATCGGGTCGTCCCAGGCTCCGGTGCCGACGCGTCCCCCCTCAGGCTCCGGTACAGGGGGGTATTCATAGTCCACGCAGGAGGCGAGACCCATCGAGAGTGTCACCGCAAGCATAATAACATTTATTATCTTCTTCATTTTTATTACTATTTTTAAGTGACACCTCATTAGAAACGGATTCCAACGTTGAAGAAGACACGTATTCCCTGAGCGTAATAAATCTTGTTGGGATACTTCTTCACATCGTAGTTGGTATAGTCGAACTTACCTTCCTGCCAGCCGCCGGTCTGGATGTTGCGGTTGTTGAGGAGGTTGTTGACGGAGAGGTTGAAATTGACGGAACCGAACTTGGTGTAGATCACCTTGCCGACGGAGAGGTTCATCACCCATGCGGTGTTGAGTTTCTCCTGACGTGCGATCTCGTTGCGCTTCTGTATGTACTGTTCCTCGGAGGTACAGAACTTCCAGAGGCCGGGCATCTCCTCGTGGCGGGTAGGCGCGAGCTCGAACCAGTTGTCGCCGAACCACTGCGCGTTGACCTCGAAGAACCACTGCTTGATATTGTAGTTCACGGCCATGGAATAGACCTGCTGGGGAGTGCCGCCGACATGGAATCCGCGGAGATATACGTCGCGTGTCACATCATCGCGCGATCCGTTCTCATAGCTGCGGGTACCCTTCGGGTTGTTCATGTAGTTGTAGCGGGAGAAGGTTCCTGCGACCGATACTGAGAGATTGTGGAGGATCTTGTACTCGAGGCCTACCTCCACGCCGGTGTAGCGTGTCTCCACGCCGGAGAGGGCGTAGTTCATCATGGCCTTGAGGTCGTAATCGTAGAAACCGGTGCGCTTCATGCCGTTCCAGATATGGGTATAGAATCCGGTGACGCTACCGCGGAATCGGGAATACACCCAGGTGTAGCTGAGGTCGGCCGAGAGGAAGCGCTCGCTGCCGCGATTGGCCACGGGCGTGTCCTTCGTCCTCGGGGAGATGTAGGAGTCCTGGGGCTGCGGGGCGCGTGTACCGTATGCGAAGTGGCCGGTGAAGTAGTTCCGGCCGTCGAGCTTGTAGGTCGCGCCGGCCTTGATGGCGGCGTTGTCGAATGTGTGGCGCAGACCGTTGCCGAGGGAGTTCTCAGGCGCGCGGCCGTTCTGCATGCGGCCGTAACGCATGAAGTTGGTGTAGCTCAGCTCGAGACCGTAGAACACGTTCCAGTGGCGGGTCTCAATCTGGTTCTGCACCCATGCGCGGGCGTTGATGTTGCGGATGTTGTAATCGTAGCCGAACACGTCGCCCTCGCCGACCCTGCGGTTCGGGTAGCGGATATCGTTCTGCATGATCTCGGCGTTTCCGGCAAAGTCACGCTCGGAGAAGTTGTCGACATCTCGCCAGAACTCACCGCCGAGCAGATTGCGGACGGTCTTGTAGTAATGGGCGTCGGTGTAGGTGAAGTTGATGCCGGCCTGCATCGTCATCCAGTCGTTGAGACGGTGGTCGATGTAGGAATTGAACATCCAGGCGTTGAAATTGGAGTGGCGGTCTTCAAGGATGTAGCTTGACTGACCGAGCAGTTCCGGGTCGCGGTCATACTGGATTGCGTTCATCAGGTTTGTCTGATACATGCGGTCCCAGTCGATCTGACGGTGGGCCTTGTCGCCGCCCCACCATTCGGCCACGCTCTCCATCTGCGCCATCTGCTCCTGATAGAGCTCGGGGTTCTCCTCCTCGGAGACTGTGGGCTTGAAATATGATGGGAGATTGCGGTAATAATCGGGACGCGGGTCGTTGGCCTGATACCAGTTTAGCGCCGAGCTGGAGTAGTTGCTCGAGCGGAATCCCACGCCGGTGTTGACCACCGTACCCATCTGCGGTTTCCAAATCCAGTTGATCAAGGCCGATGGATCGAAGCTCTCCACAATACGCGCGCTCTTTTTCTTGCCGTCGAGGTAACCCCAGCTGGGATTGTAGAGGTTGGAGCCTGCGAGATCGTAGGCCTCCTGTGTGGAAGCTGCGTTGGTAGCGCGCTGAGTGGGTGCGCCCCAAGTAGAGATGTTGAGGGAGTGCTTGTCGTTGAACACTTTCTGGAGCGAGAGGAAATAACCGAAGGAATTGTAGAACGTACCCTCGATCACGCCCTCGGGAGCATATCTCCCGATAAGCGACATGGTAAACGCCCATCCGTGCCTGTTGAGACCGGTGGAATACTGCAGCATGGCGCGCAGCATGTAGTTGGAGTTGGTGTAAGAAACGTTGCCTTTCCAGCCCGGAGCATATTCGGAGGCATATGTGGTATAGTTGCTTGCTCCGCCCAGATCGCCGAAGCCGAAGCTCGACGAAGCGAGGCCGATGTCGGTGGTGCGGTTACGGAATGCCGATGAAGTCATGCCGCCGAACATAGAGTAGTTGAAACGTCCGCGCATGGCGTCGTTGTATCGGAATCCGTTCACGTAGCCCGACTGCCAGTTCTGCTCATAGCCGCGGAAGCGGAAGCGGGCTATGGAGAAGTCGTAGTTGGCCGTCTGGTAATAGACATCGTCGGTGGCTCCCTGGATCGTGCCTATGCTCTGGCCGAGGCCCTCGTCATCAAGCACTTCCTCCTCGTCGAAGAGAAACGACTCGGAGTCTGCGGCAGCCTGGTCGAACGCAGATGGCGTCAGCTTGATGTCACCGAGATTCCTTATCATTCCGTCAGGAATCTCGACATCTATATAGGCGTCCTCGTAGCCGGAGGCAATCACCTCGAGCACATCCTTGCCCGGAGCGGCGTTGGAGATGGTGAACACACCGTCGGAGCCACTGGTCACGAATATCGCCTGGTCGGAAAGGAGGATATTGGCATCGGCCACGGGAGTTCCCGTCCGGGCATCGACCAGCTTTCCTTTCAGCCCCGTCGCGGCAAATGACTGCAACGCGAGGCAGAGCGTCATAAGTAATGTCAGTTTTATTCGCATGGTTCTTTATATCTTCATGGTTACTGCTATTTTCTATCTACTTCCTGAATCAGGAATATCTCCGTGGGGAAATGGTCGGAGTATCCGTTGGTCCATACTCCCGAAGAGAACGTGCGGAGGGGATAGCCGGCATACTGGCCGCTGCCCTGTATCAGGAATTTTTTGTTGAGGACTTCGGCACTGAGGAACTTGAGGCCGCAGGCTCCGTCCACTATGTTTTTATTGACCACAATCTGGTCGAACAGGTTCCATCCTCCCCGGTAGATGTAGGAGCCGATCCCACGGTCGAGCTTCTCCCAGAAGGGATTGTAGAATCCGGATGCAGCCGCGTCTGCGATGTTTTTCGAGGCACCGAGCGAAACGGATACGCTCTTGTCGAATGGGTCGTCGTTAAGGTCACCCATCACGATCACGCCGATATTGGGATCGATCTTATAGAGAGAGTCGGCTATGCTGCGTGTCAGGCTTGCGGCCGCCTCGCGGAGCCAGCTGCTCTCGGCCTGGCCGCCACGGCGCGAAGGCCAGTGGTTGACTATCACCGCCACGCGGGAATATCCCGTAGCCTTGGTTCCCATCAGTCCCACCACGCACATCTGGTCGCGAGTGCGGAAATTAGGCAGCTTCTCTATCCTGAGGGGATGGTTTGTCACCTGAAGCACGCGGAAGAATTTCGGGTTGTAGATGAGACTGACATCGATGCCGCGGGCGTCGGGGGAGTCATGGTGCACTATCTTATAGCCTCGGTCGCGAATCGATGGAGATGCCACGAGGTCCTCAAGCACACTCCTGTTCTCGATCTCGCTCATTCCGATCACAGCCGGGCCTTCCGGGGTGGTCTTGGTGGTCATCTGCGAGATGGCATACGACATGTTCTTGATCTTGCTCCGGTATTTCTGGCTGTCCCACTTGCGGGAACCCTTGGGCGAAAACTCCAGGTCGTACTTGCCGTTGTTGTTGATGGTGTCGAACAGGTTCTCCAGATTATAGAAGGCCACACCGTAGGTGGCGTATTTCTTCTGTGCCCCGGCCGCTGACGGCAAGGACAAAGCCGCCCCGAGAACCAGGGCGACAATGACTGAAAATAATTTTCCCGTTTTCATCTGGTCAGACTCTTTGTGCGACATCAGAAATATTTCACCTCCCTGCCTTCGAGCGAGCTGAGCACATTGTTTGCCAGACTGCTCGCGCCGAGACGGAAAAGGTCGGAATTGAGCCACTCGTCGCCGAGCACGTCCTTGACGATGGCGTAATATACGAGCGCATCCTCGGTGGCGCGTACTCCACCGGCGGCTTTGAAGCCAACCTTGCGGCCCGTCTTCTCATAGTACTCCTTGATGCATTGACACATCACGTAAGCCGCCTCGTGTGAGGCTCCCGGATATATCTTTCCGGTGGAGGTCTTGATGAAATCTGCCTCGCAATACATGGAGAGGATCGATGCCTTCTTGATATTGGCCGCTGTCTTGAGCGCGCCTGTCTCGAGAATCACCTTCAGTTTCGCCTTGCGCGCGGTGTGGCGCAGCTCGATTATCTCGTCGCAGAGGGTCTCGTAGTCCCCGTCGAGGAACATCCCAACCGGAAGCACGATGTCCACCTCCTGCGCGCCGGCCTCGACCGCGAGAGCCACGTCGGCCACCTTGACGGCTGTGAACGTCTGACTCGAGGGAAAGCATCCGGCCACGACACATACATCCACCCCCTCTACGTCAAGATGGCTCTTCACAACCTCGGCGAAGTTACTGTAGACGCAGATGGCGGCCACATTGCCGTACTGCGGATAGTCGTTGTCAAAGTCATTGACCCGCGTGGTAAACCGGGCCACGCTGCGTTCGCAGTCCTCGGAGCTGAGCGTGGTCAGGTCGATTGAGTTGAGAAGGAACTTATATACTTCGGGACAGGCATAGTCCGATGCCGTCTCCTTGATTCTCACTATCTCCTGAGCAACGAAAGCATCATCCTCCGTCACCCGGCTGGCGTTTATCGCCTCATGGTATCTGTCCATATCTTGGGTATTACATTATTCTTAAGGGATGTGTCTATTATTAGAAACCTCCCGTTATCGGGGTTAGTTTACAAAAATAGGGAGATTTTTTCAATAATCAGTAAAATTTAACCAAAAAGTGTTAAAATACATCAAAAAAGACAAGGCCTCCCGACACAGGCACAGCGCGGGGAGGTCTGATTACTGGCGGCGTTTCGCTATGCGGTCAGGGTTCTTGGCGAGGAAATCCTTCCATGAGGAGGGACCTTTGACCACTGCGGGCTTCCCGGTCTCGTAATAATGGGTCAGGGCCACGGCCAGAGCATCGGTGGCATCGAGCATCTTGGGAATCTTGTCCTCGGGGATGCCGAGGAGATGGCGCAGCATGTTGGCCACCTGTTCCTTCGAGGCCTGTCCATTGCCGGTGACAGCCATCTTCACCAACCTCGGAGCATATTCGGCGATGGGGATGTCGCGACACAGCACAGCTGCCATCGCCACCCCCTGCGCCCTGCCGAGCTTGAGCATGGACTGCACGTTCTTCCCGAAGAAGGGGGCCTCCAGCGCTACCTCGTCGGGCAGATATTGCTCGGCAAGCCCAGTGACGCGCTCGAAGATGCGGTGAAGCCTCTTGTAATGGCTCTCGAAGCGGTTCAGCTCGATCACCCCCATCACGATCACATCTATCTTCTTGCCGTTGATGCCGAGCACTCCGTAACCCATCACGTTGGTACCGGGGTCTATGCCCATTATGATCCGCTCGTAGTCCATCACAGGTCGATGCATCTGAAAATAGAGGAGAACGTCATCGCCTCGGGGCCGAACTTTTCGGCAAAGGCGGCGCACAACCGGCCGAGACGCGCATCGGCCCATCTCTGAGCCTGCGCCTCATCGACGAACTCCACCTGGAACGCCACGCTGTGGGCCTCGGCTTCATCGCGCGAGATGCCGCCGGCGCTGACGAGCGCCGACAGGCGCGGATTACCCGGCTCGAAACCGACACGGCTCCCCTCTCCCGGCGCCTCCGGTGCGGTCAGAGCACCGACCCCGGCACGGAACCAATCCAGAAATTCCCCTTCTTTCTCCCTCAGCATCATAAAGGTGCAGTTATATATAACCATATACAATATCTTTTTATCAGTTATAGTTATGTTTTGACAAGAAAAAACGGCGCGTTTATCCCTAAACACACCGCCAAAACAAAATTATGAAAATATTCTCTCTTAAACTATCCCCGCCGGCGCGTCTCGCGACGACTCCGACGGTTGCCTATCTTCGAGCCTCTTGTCGGATTCGAACCAACGACCCCGAGATTACAAATCACGTGCTCTGGCCAGCTGAGCTAAAGAGGCAGGTGGGCGAGCTATCTACATCGCACCGCTACAACCCGCTACCCTTGCTTCGGTCAAGATCTGGGGGGATTCACGGGGAGCTGGTCGTGCAGGACTCACCCGATGCAAAATTATTATATTTTTTTCATTCCACCAAATTATTCATGCATTTTAACCATTTTTTAGTGGAAACGCATTGGAAACAGTCCTGAAATGCACCGGAACCGCACTTTTAAAGTTCGGTCCCGGTATATTCTGTTAAGGTTTTATGCCAAAATTCATCAGCGGCGGCGGTTGCCTCCGCGTCCGCGCGATTTCCCTTTGCCATGCTTCTGTGGCTCATGACGTTTGCCGGGATTCCGCTCCTCGATGGGCTTGTTGGGGTTTCCCTTGTCGTCAATGAGCGCGAAGTCAAGCTGCTTGCGGTCAAGATCGGCGCGCGCGACCTGCACCTTCACCTGGTCGCCGAGCGTGTAGCGCACTCCGTGACGGCGTCCGATGAGGCAGTAGTTCTTCTCGTCGAAGTCGTAATAGTCGTCGGCGAGATCGCGGATCGGCACGAGTCCCTCGCACATACTGTCGTTCAGCTCCACATAGAAGCCCCACTCGGTCACGCCGGAGATGACACCGTCGTAGATCTCGCCGAGGCGCTCCTGCATGAATTCCACCTGCTTATAGCGGATGGATGCACGCTCGGCGTTGGCGGCGAGTTGCTCCATGTCGGAATCATGGCGGCATTCATCCTCCAGCTTCACCTTATCGACGCTACGGCCGCCCTCGGCATATTTCGCCAGCAGACGGTGAACCATCATGTCGGGGTAGCGGCGAATCGGCGAGGTGAAATGAGTGTAATAAGGCATGGCGAGGCCGTAGTGGCCCACGTTGTCGGTGGTATAGACAGCCTTGGCCATCGAGCGGATGGCGAGGATGGAGAGCATGTTCTCCTCCCCTTTCCCCTTCACATCGCGCAAAAGCCGGTTGACGCTCTTGTTCACCTCGCGAGAACTGCCGTCGGTGGTGAGCTTGTAGCCGAAGCGGGAGGCGATGAGGGCGAGGTTGCCGATTTTCTCCGGATCGGGATTGTCATGCACACGATAGACGAATGTCTTCGCCTTCTTTCCTTTCGGTTTCTTGCCTACGGACTCCGCAACAGTGAGGTTGGCGAGCAGCATGAACTCCTCGATGAGCTTGTTGGCATCTTTCGACTCCTTGAAATAGACGCTCACCGGCTTGCCGGTCTCGTCGATCTCGAAACGGACCTCTGCCCTGTCGAACTCCAGAGCGCCGGCCTGATAGCGGCGGCGTCGGAGTTCCTTGGCAAGTCCGTTGAGTACGCCGAGCTCGCGCGCGAACTCACCCTTGCCGGTCTCGATGATTTCCTGCGCTTCCTCGTAGGTGAATCGGCGGTTGCTGCGGATGGCCGTGCGCCCTATGCGGGAATTCAGCACATTCGCCTTCTGGTCGAGTTCGAAGATTGCCGAGAAGGTAAGCTTGTCCTCGTCGGGACGCAAGGAGCAGATGCCGTTGGAGAGACGCTCCGGGAGCATCGGGATGGTGCGGTCCACGAGATATACGCTCGTGGCACGCTTCTGCGCCTCCTTGTCGATGACCGAGCCCGGTTTGACATAGTGGGTGACATCGGCGATGTGGACCCCCACCTCCCAGTTGCCGTTGGCAAGCTGTCGGATTGAGAGAGCGTCGTCGAAGTCCTTGGCGTCGCGCGGGTCTATGGTGAAGGTGGTGACGCTGCGGAAGTCCTCGCGCTTGGCGACTTCCTCCGGAGTGATGCCCTCGCTGATACGCTCCGCGGCTTTCTCCACATTCTCGGGATACTTATAAGGAAGTCCGAACTCGGCGAGGATGGCATGCATCTCCGCGTTGTTCTCCCCTTTCGTTCCGAGGATGTCGATGATCTCGCCGCGCGGGTTCATCTCGTCGTCGCGCCAGTTGGTGATACGGGCCACGGCCTTGTCGCCGCTCTTGCCCCCGCGCAGCTTTCCCTTGTCGAGGATGATGTCGGCGGCGAGGAACTTGGAGTCGGTGACGAGCGCGGCGTAATTCTTCTCGATGCGGAGAGTGCCTACGAACTGCTGCTCTTTCGTCTCGAGAATCTCGATCACGCGGGCTTCAGGATCCTGACCCCTCCGGGCTGCTGAGACCACCACCCGGACCCTGTCACCGTTAAGGGCATGCATCGAGTTGCGCTCGGCCACCATGATGTACTCGTCGTCGACAACGACGGCGTTCTTGCCGTTGCTGCGGCGCACGAAGTAGCCGACGTTCTCGGTACCACGGTTGGCTTTCGCCTTGTACTTGCCGAGGTCCACCTCCAGGATGTCGTCGGCGGCCACAAGTTCGTCAAGCATGTTGATCACGTCCATGCGGTTCGATTTGCTCTCGGCGCCGATTCCGAACGCTATCTGCTTGTAATTGAAGCTCTGTTTGTTCTGCATCTGCAGAAACTCCAGAATGCGGGCCGCGAGGTCCTGCTTGCGCATCCTGCCGCCCCCCTTGTTTACGGTTTTATTCATGGGTCATATCATTTTTGAAATATCAGCGCTTCGAGCCCTTGATCTTGGCTGCGATCGCTGCGGGAACGGCCTCCTTGTGAACGCCCACTCCGAGAGTCTTCTCGAGGAAGAAGGGAACGGACACATAAAGATAGCCGTCGTAAAGCTGGTTGGTATCCCAGGAATTCTTCACCTTGTAATATTTGTTGCCTTCCTGGTCCTTGGCGGTACCCACTATCACCATGCCGTGGTCATCGGTGGTCTCGAAGTTATCGAATGTCTGCTGACGTGTCTCCTGAGTAACCTTCTTCTCGGCCACCGGGCCCTTGATGTCGAAGCGGGCATCCTCGCGGTCTTTGTCGGAAAGTTTCACCCAACGCGACAGCTCGGTGTCGTCCATGTTCTGGGTGTCCTTCTCCTCGGGAAGAAGCGCGTAGCCGTTTTTCCATTTGAAACCGCCCTCCGACACATCGGCGGCCCACATCACGGTCCAGCCCTTGTCGAGCGCGTTGTCTACTATCTGCTGCATCTCTTCCATCGGCACGTTGACACTCTCGGTCCATGCCCAGTTGTCGGGAATCTCGAGGATGAAGCTCTCATAGAAGGGATGGTGCGTGTAGCTTGTGAAATTAATGAAGTTCTCAGGCTCGAGTCCCATCTCGGCAGCCCACTGCACGGGAGTATAGGTCTTTCCTTTGTAGGTGAACGTTTCGGGGACGGGGCCGAGGTATGCGTCGAGAATGCCTTTCAGTCCGTCGAGCCACGCCGTGGTGAGTTTGGAATTCTTCTGGCCGCGGGCGAGCACGGCGTTGAGGTATGCCTCCATGGCCTCCGCCATCTCATAGTGGGAATGTTTCTTCTCGCCGTAGTTCAGGCCCGTGTATGCCTCCTCAGGCATCGCTCCGTATAGCTTCGTCATGTTGATCACGTCTCCGAAGGAACCGCCCTGAGCGAAATTGCATTTACCGTTCATGCGCATGTATTTCTTCGCCTTGTCGACATAGGCGTTGCGAACGATAAACATCTCCGACACATCGAGTTCAGGGCCACCCTTGCGGAGCACGTTGTCCTCAAGGGTGCTCACGCCGGAAAATGCCCAGCATGTACCCGACTTGTTCTGGTCCTTGACCGAACCATGCTTGTTGATCTTGATGTCGGTGAAGGTGAATCCGGTGGAATCGGGCTCAACTATCTCCGGGTCTCCGGAGGGAGCCTGGAAATAGGTGGCGTTGGCGGAGAAAGCCGCGGCGGCCATCATTGCGAATATTGCTCTCTTTTTCATGATATGGATCTGAACGTTTTTGTTATTATGGTTTCAATCTGCAAATATAACGAATTATCCGGAATCAACCGCATTTTCCTACTTGTAAAACCACAATAATCCACAGAAAGCAATCAGACAAAGACAGGGAACCTTGACACCGGCATGACGCCGATGTCAGCGGCGCTGATGCCGGATGGCGTTATATACTACCGCCGAGCCGACAAGAATGAGGGCTATTCCTATACCGAGCAGCATGTTCATGCCGATACAGAGGCCGACAACCGCCGTCACGGCTCCAGCGCCCATCATCATGAAACCGGACGTTTTGGCAGCCTTACCGTGTTCGGGTGCGTTCAGCCGGTGGTCCTCTATTTTATCGGCAGTATCGGAGAGATCCTCGACTGCATTTCCCGACGAAACCGCGCAGACACCGGTGTCGGGCGGAGTCAGATTCTCCACGCGCTCAATCACCTCCACACGGTCGTTGCCGTAACGGTCCTCGACGACAACCCGTTCAACCTCGCCGACAGCTGGCCAACCCTTCTCGCGGCCGGCCTCCTTCCCAACATGGCGCGGGGCCTTGTCGGTTGCAAGTGCGGCGCATACATCTGTATACAGTTTCAGCCTGTCGCGAGAGAAGTTCCCGGCAAGCGATTCGGCAAGCGATTCACAGTACTGCACATCCCAGTCCTCACGGTCTACAGTCACGATGGTTCCTGACTGTTCATCAAACAGGTCGGGGACTTTTTCTATCGCGTATGTCACCATGTCAAGGGTTTCCGGGCGTGCCGGGCGCTCACGCAGCCCCTGCACGATGAGGGTTCTTACCGCCTCTCGGTCGCGGGCCTTAACGGCCCGTTCCATTTTCTTTATCATAATCCAATTTATTTGTTTCAATCATATAGGGCCGCGCCGGGAAGCACGACCCTACATGATTAACAAACATACGGATTGAATGGTTGATGGCCCTCCCGCCGCTCAACGGACAGTCGTTTTGAAGACTTGGACGGACCCGTCGCTCAGGACCGTACGGCGGATGTAGACCCTATCGCCGTCAGGACGGTCCACCCGGCATCCGTCAAGACCGTACCATTCATCAGAAACCACCTCAAGAGCCTCGACCGCGTCTATTCCGCTGTCCGACCGCTCGCGGAAACGGTATCCGGAGAGCATGAAGCACTGGTCGGGGCTGCCGAGAACGACATCAATGGACGGGCACATCCAGCCGCGGTCACGATACTTAGCCCCGACAGGAACTGTTACAGTCTGCCAGCCGTTAAGCCCGCGGGGGAATGTATATACATGCTCCGTCTCATCGAAACGGCCTCGCATGTATATAAAGGTATTGTCGGGAGAATCGACTCCAAGCCATACGTCGAACTCGAACACTCGATCGGCCATACCTGCGGTAGAGAATTTCGGCAAGTCCATGCGAAGACGCGCCGGGGCAGCATCCGTGATTCCGATCAGCGCGCTCTCGTCGGGAGAACCAGCGAATCTGTAGGGATCGAAGTCGAGAGGATCGCCGAAAAGCCATTCTCCGGAGGCGTATTCCGCAGAGGGAGCCGACCGCATCAGGGGAGTGACCGCAGGCATCAATCCTGCAAAAGTCTCTTCCACCGGGGCTTTCCATGGGGTTCCGAGCACGAACCTGGCGTATGTGCGTGCAGGGCTTATGCCTGCAGCCGTTTCGGCGACTATACAGAGATTTACCTGACGCTGTGCCGCATCCTTTTCCGTAACATAGTCATATTCGAACACATCAGGCCCGACTACAACTGTATCGCCGGACCATTCGCCGCCGGGACCGGTCTCTCCGATGATGAACCGGCATCCCTCCGGTGTGTAGTACCCGTTTCCGTCAAGAGCCTCCGCCGGAGCTTTCCATGTAAGGTGAACCGACATATTGTCGTCACTTTCCACGCCCGTAAAAGCCTCCACATATCCGGCCGGAGACTGACCGGTAAAAGCCGTGACGGTCGTCGGCTTACCGGCGAGTGCGCCGATCATCGGCGTCACAGTGAATTCAAACTCGCCCTGAGCAGAGGGCACCGTGAGCATCACGTCCTCGCCGGGGCTTCCCGTAAGTTCGGCTGTCATATCGCATCCCGATGACTTTCCGACCGCTCTCACAGGAATGGAAGGGTCGATGGCGGAGCCGTCGAGATGTTTATCCGGAAGGCAGAAGCGCAGACTCGCGGTAAGATCGGCATGGGAGGCAGAGGCCACCATGAGTCCTGTCACCGCATCGGGCATAGCCTCATCGGCATCGGTCCGCGAAATCGTGATGTTGCGGATTGAAAGTCCTGCACCGTCTGCGTAATGCACCGCGACATAATATGATCCAGGAGCGTCGACATGGAACACATTTGAGTAACCGCTCCAATTGTCGGCATGAAGCACCTTCGTCCGTTCGATAACGGGGATGGAGAGATAGCTCGCGTCCGGTGCAGTTCCGGCGCGAACCTCGAAATGCTCTCCGGGTGCGCCAAGGCATGAGGCTTCGAGTTCCACCCGATATACCGCCGAGATATCGTTTATTTCCACGGGTGGCAGAATCTGCCATACTCCGTGTCCGGGTCCACTGTCGCCGATTACCGTGAGCAGCTCTTTCTGATCGTCATCCGGCTCAAATGTATAGGGAAGCGGGAACGCCTTCCCCATGAGCACACGTTCCGACACTCCGGGTTCGGACTCCGCACCGTCGTAGAGAGCTATGACTTCGGCAGTGTAACCTGTGTAATATATGTCAGTGTCGAGCGATACCTTCACGGATGAATCGGATGTCTCGGCATACGGCTCGCCATTGAGCGATACTTTATAGATGACCTTGGCCGGGTCCACATAACCGCCGTGCGCACCTTCATCGACAGGATTCCATCTAACGGTTGTCCGTGTGAGCCTTACTTCTTCAGGAGCCTCCGGCGTGTCGTTGCCGGCATAGACCGTCACCGAGGCAACCATGCCTCGGACATTTCCGTCGGCAAGTCTCAGCTGCAGGACCCTCGTACCCCGCTCGAGTCCCTCATAATCCAGTACAAGCGTGGCTCCCGGCTCGGTCGTGCCTTCCGACACTTTCCTGCCGTCGACCATAGCGAAGTATGTGAGAGTCGTGCCTGAAAGCTCTGTACCGTCGCAGCGCAGTGCCGGTATGTTCCAGCTTACCGAAGCACGGTCGCTTCCGAGAGTGAAATCCACATCCTCGAGGCTCGCCATGCGTGGGGCGTGCATGCCGTCGACCATCGTCTCATCAGTGACTAAGAATGTGTACTGCGGACAGTCCGCGCCACCGGCAAGACTCACCACATCCCCGTATTCAGGCCGGATGGCGAACAGACCGGCTCGGCCGTCCAGCATCCGGGGACTATAGAAATAATATCCATCCTGCTGGCTATATATCAGGCCCGCTCCCTCCGGAGCGAGTTCTTTGATTCCGAGATTGAAAATGACACTCTGCGAGCCTGTACGGTCCACCTTGACGAAATCTCCCGCGACATTGACTCCGAAGAATGCATCTTCGTCGGGATTGTAGCAGAACGAATGGCATCGCGATGCCTCAGCGTCCAGAGGAAGCACCTCTACCGATGCGCAGATATCTTCGGCGGGTGCCGTGACAAATGAATAGAACGGCAGACCGTTATCGGAATCCGGACCGTCATGCGACACATATCCGTATATTCTATCCTCCTGCGGGACGTAAGCCACGGAAATGAAATCCGTGGGATGCAGACGGTCGCTTGTCAACTCCACATCGGCAAGCACATCCCCCTTCTTGAGGTCGAATTCATGGTAATGGTGATACATCAGGGCACCCTCCCCGTTTTTCTTCATGTTGGAGATGGTGCTTAACCGTCCTCGGGAATTTATCCAGCCGGCAACAAGCCGCGGGCCGGAGGGCGCAAGTTCATAATCCCACAGATGTTTCCTCGAACCATCTGCATTCACCTTATAAAGGCCCTGAGAGGTCTTGCCGTCACCGCCGGCAAGACAGCCATAGAACGAACCGAGTGTGGCCGGAGTAAAAGTTCCGGCCGCAGAAGCCACCGAAGAGGCACCTGCGGCCAGAATAAAGGCCGTCAACAATGTATATCTCATGTTTTGACGAAGATCATTTCAACTGATTGGCGAGGAGGGAGGGAAGATGATTTCAATCCACAACCACCTTTTCCATCTTTACCTTGCCGTCGGGCTGAAGCGAACGCTTAACTACGATGTCGCCCTTGGCGGGAGCCTCTACACGGAGACCCTGAAGATTGAAGTACTCCGTGGAAGTCCGGTCGGTGAGGACACAGGAGATTCCGCTCTGGTTCTTGCCACACTCGTACTTGATTTCAGAAATACGGGAAGGCACGTCAACCATTACGTTGTCGGGATCCATGTATACAGGCTGGATACCGATAATATGGTTCATCCCCGCCGTACCCTGGAATGAGAATGTGAAGCTCTTATCCTGGACAGGGTCCACAGGAGTCTCGCCGTCGGCCATCGGAATCGCGGGCTCGTCGACAAAGTAAGCCACTTCACCGGCTTTCTCGCCGTCGACGTATACATTGAAGTATGCGCCCGTCTTGTCGCTCTCCGGAGCGTTCCATCCTACAGTCACCATGTTCTTGTCGTCCTCGGTGGCCGCGATGCCCTCCTCGGCTACGCCGGGATAGTTCTCGATCTTGATCTCATCGAAATAAACCGGAGCGATGACACCGCGAGAGGGAGCCATTCCCGCAATGAACCGGATCTTGAACTGATCCTCGATGCCGAGGCCCTCCATCGGGGCGTTGACTTTCTTCCACTGCGGTTCGGCGTTGGGAACCACTCCGTCCTTAAGATCGACATCGTATACCACTATGGCGTCATCTGGATTGGAAACATTCAGAGCGTCGACGCGCAGCGTGCAGTCGGTCTCAACCGGCATATAGTAGAACGAAATCACAGGATAATCGAACTCGCTCTTGTCGAGTTTGCCGGACACGATGTAATCCTGTACATCCGGACTTGAATAGGCCGAATATCCTGCGCCGCAGAAACCTTCATACACTCCACCCTCAGACTTGACTCCGCTGGGATAATAGGATTGATCGCCGACAGTCACATATCCTGTGCCCAGATATTGCATGCTGCAGTATCCGTTACTCGAAGTCGTCCCCGTTTGCCAGAGATTCAGCGGTTGTTTGTACCAGGCGGAACCTCCGTCGAAACTCTCGTAGAAGGGTAGTTTCTTAGCGGGACCGACCAGGGCTCCATAATAATCGGAGACAGAACCTCCGTTGCCGAACTCATTGTAAGCAGACACCATATAGTACACATTGGTCTCGGTCTCGAGATCCGTACAGGGATCGGAGAAACTCGTGTCGGCGAGGTCGGAGGCTAGTTCTTTCGCCTCGGCATTGTAGCTGCCCAGACGACGGAATACCTTGTAACGGGTCTTGGCGGGATCAAACTTACCGTCATGAAGCGATGTCGCGGGAGCCTCCCATGTCAGGTCCACTCCCCCCTCGGCATTGACCTTGCATACGAGGTTGCCCGGATTTCCGGGGAAGTCTTCACCGATAAACACAGAGTACGAGGCACTCTCTTCGCTGGCACCGAAATCAGTGAACACGCGGGGAGTATAGACATAGTTTTTGCTGCTTTCCAGATTCTCGTCCAGAAACTCGTATTTATGGCCGATTTCAGGATTATCGATTGTGGAAATCACGACCGGAACGGAATTCGCTTCATCAGTTCTGCGGGTAGTGACAATCTTGGTGATGGGTACAGGAAGTTCATTGTCGTTTTCATCAAGATTGCTTTTCACTGTCACCTCAATCCTTACAGGGGCATTCCCGTCACTGGATTTAACGGAGACCTCGGGCTGCTGAGGTTTGTAGCCGATAGCCAACGACAGATATCCGAACCCATTAAAGCCGAAGCATGTGTATTCCAGAGAATATCCGTAGGTGTATCCATACTCCGGGAAGTCCGAGTCATCTAATTCAAGCGTCTCGCCGGGCTTTACATTAGACCATACCTTGAGCTCTTTGTTCTGCTCGATATTGCCACAGCTGCGTGTCAGCTTAACTGTATCGTACACCGAGCCTTCCGGCAGATCACCATAAGAAAAAGTCCATGTGTTCATATCGTACTGGCCCATGTACTGTGTAGGCATGGAAAACGAGATATGAGCCACGCCTTTCGAACCGTCGACCTTAAATTCACCTGTCATCTCGGATGTAACAAGTCCGCTCATGTCGGAAGGCTGCTCCACGGGAGGATTCGGATCCTCTCCGGCGAATGCGGGAATGGAAGCCATCAGCGCGACGGCCATACTGGTAAAAATTTTTTTCATGCTTTTTCGATTAAAGTATTATGTATTTGGTTAACTGTTCTGAATGTTATGTATATTTTAATAGGATATATGCCGATATGCCATTATCCCGATTATCCGGCTCCCTTCATGCGTTCGGATGGCAAAATTACACTTCCTAAAAAAATAGACTTTCACAAATATGTGGCAAACATAATCAAATTTTGACATATTTCTATCACTTTAATGTTAAAATATGTTAATTAACGATATTTTTGTCACCATTCAGCAGGATACCAAACATGAAGAGCGAATCCATCAAAAATGCCCGGAAGAGATAACGACTTTGGCATTCAGTGCCATATCGTGCACTTAACGCCTGTGATTCCATCTGATTCAAAAAATTTTTATTGTTTTTCGAACTTTTTCATGCTGAATTGTTAAAAAAAATATATATTTGCAGGGATGATATGTCAGGCAAAACACACATGATGCCTTTCAGACATCGGCGAATATCACCTTGACACACCTTTGATAAAGAAAATACTTTAAGGCGTAGCTATGAAAAAACTTACAAAAGACTACGATGTGATAATAATCGGAGGCGGAGCCACAGGAGCGGGCACCGCACGCGACTGCGCGCTGCGGGGACTGTCGGTGCTCCTGGTGGAACGCTTCGATTTCACGGCGGGAGCCACTGGCCGCAACCATGGCCTGCTGCACAGCGGAGCCCGCTATGCGGTGACCGACCCGGAGAGTGCCGAGGAATGCATCAAAGAGAACATGATACTGAAGCGCGTGGCACGCCACTGCGTGGAAGATACCGGAGGTCTCTTCATAACACTCCCGGAGGATGACTTCGCGTTCCAGAAGACATTCGTCGATGCGTGCTGCAAGGCCGGCATAGAGGCCGAGGTGATCTCGCCCGACGAGGCACGGAGTCTTGAGCCGGCGGTCAATCCGGAACTCACCGGAGCCGTGAAAGTCCCGGACGGTGCCATCGACCCCTTCCGCCTGACAACCGCCAACGTGATCGACGCGCGCCGGCACGGCGCCGACATAATCACCTACCATCAGGTGACGGGCTTCCTCCGCACCGGAGACAGAATAGAAGGCATCGTCATGCGCGACGTGCGCACCGGCGAGGAGACCGCCGCCTCCGGCAAGGTCACCATCAACGCCGCGGGAATCTGGGGACATCTCGTGGCGAAACTGGCAGGAATAGAGATCAACATGTTCCCGGCCAAGGGATCGCTGCTGATTTTCGGGCACCGGGTCAACAACAAGGTTATAAACCGCTGCCGCAAGCCATCCAACGCCGACATCCTCGTGCCGGGCGACACCATCTGCCTCATCGGCACCACGAGCGACCGCATACCTTTCGACCAGATAGACAACATGGAAGTGACTCCGGAAGAGGTGGACGTTCTTCTCCGCGAAGGGCAGAAACTCTCCCCGTCCCTTGCCTACACCCGGATACTGCGGGCATACGCCGGCGTGCGCCCGCTGGTGGCCGCCGACCATGATCCGTCAGGCCGCAGCATCAGCCGGGGGATCGTCTGCCTCGACCATGCCAGGAGAGACGGAGTGGAGGGCTTCATCACCATCACCGGAGGCAAACTGATGACTTACCGCCTTATGGCGGAGGAAGCCACCGACCTGGCCTGCCGCAAGCTCGGAGTGGAAGATAAGAAATGCGAGACCGCGAGTCTGCCGCTTCCCGGAAGCGAGGAAAGCTCTGCCAGAATAAAGCATTATGATGAAAAGAGAGATAAGGAATATGTCGACAAGACCTATACGCGCCGCATGCACATAATCGAACTTCCCACCGAGCAGCTGGCCGCGGAAGGTCGCCACGGAACGCTGGCCGAGGAAATCCAGTTCCTCGACAACGTGGACGAAGCGATGGTATGCGAATGCGAGCAGGTATCGGTAGGCGAGATCGAGTTCGCCATCGACAAGCTTCATGTACACAACCTCATAAACCTGCGCCGCCGCACCCGCCTCGGGATGGGCACCTGTCAGGGACAGCTTTGCGCCTGCCGCGCAGCCGGCCTCCTCGACAAAGCCGACCACTGCGCGGAGAGGGCGATAGCCGACCTGTGCTCATTCGTCAACGAGCGGTGGAAGGGCATGTACCCGGTGGCATGGGGCGAGACCACAAGCGAGATCCAGTTCACATCATGGCTCTACAGCGGAGTGGCCGGTCTCGACGACTGGCTCAAGGAGCACGGGCCGCAAAAGAATGCTAACGGAGAAATCAAGTATACGCTATGAAATTCGACACTATCATAATGGGAGGGGGATTGAGCGGACTCAGCGCGGGGATTTCCCTGGTAAAAGCCGGACAGCGCGTGGCCGTGGTGTCGGCGGGCCAGAGTTCACTGCATTTCAACAGCGGCTCGTTCGAGCTGATGGGTTATGACGCTGACCACAAGCCGGTGGATAATCCGCTCGAGGCGATGAAGGGACTCGGAGAGGAGCATCCTTACCGCAGGATGGGACTCGACAACGTGGCGCGTCTCGCGCCGGAGGTGGCGCCGATGCTCGCGGATGCGGGCATCAGGATGCGTGGGACATCCGCACGCAACCACTGGCGGCTCACTCCGATGGGAGTGATGAAGACCGCATGGCTCACCGTGGAAGACCACATAACCCTCGACCGGCCAGATGCCTTCCCTTGGAGAAAGGGAGCACTCATCAACATCACCGGACTCCTTGACTTCTTTCCCCGGTTCCTCGAGGTGGGACTCCGCAAGCGCGGGCTGGAATGCCGCCTTGCCGAAGTGACCTGCGAGGAAATAGCCAGACAGAGGGTGAGTGCCACGGAGATGCGCGCGACCAACATCGCGCGAGTGCTCAACGACAAAGCCCTTGAGTCTATGGCCGCAGAGATCCGCGACGCGGCGGCCGATGCCGAAGTGATCTTCTTCCCCTCGACAGTAGGCCTCGACAGCATGGACAACGCCGACAGGTTGCGAGAGCTCGTGGGCCGGCCGTTCTACTTCATCCCCACGATGAGCGCCAGCGTGTCCGGAGTGAGATGCCAGATGATGCTCCAGAAATATTTCAGGCGTATCGGAGGTTACTACATGCTCGGCGACGTGGTCAGCAAAGGGAACTTCGACGGCGACAGGCTTCTCTCGATCGAGACCCGCAACTTCGGAGCCGACAGGCTTACGGCCGACAATTTCATATTCGCAGCCGGAAGCTTCTACAGCCACGGCATCACCACCACCCCCACGGCGATAGTGGAACCGGTGCTCGGCCTCGACGTGGACTACTGCGGCTCACGGCAAGAATGGTACAATGAAGACATCTTCAGCAAACAGCCATACATGAAATTCGGAATCGCCACCGACACGGACTTCCGCGCGCTCCGGGGCGGAAAAACCGCCGACAATATCTATGTGTCCGGTTCGTCGCTCTCGGGCGCCGACTCCGTCAACGAGGGATCGGGAGCCGGCGTGGCCTCCCTTACCGCCCTGCATATCGCTGAAAAACTCAAATAGACTGAACTATGGCACACAAACTAACACCCGATTATCCTCTCCCCCCGGAAGAAGAGGCGGTCCAGATGATCGACAATGTCAGTGACAATAATTTCGAGATGTGCACCAAGTGTACCATCTGCACTGTCTATTGCCCGGTGACTCCGGTCAACCCGATATATCCCGGTCCGAAACAGGCCGGTCCCGACGGAGAACGCTACCGTCTCAAGAAACCTGAATTCTACGACGAAGCCCTGAAATACTGCCTCAACTGCAAGCGCTGCGAGGTGGCATGTCCGTCCGATGTCAAGATCGGCGACATCATTCAGGCCGCGCGCATCAAATACACCCCTCACAAGCCGTCTTTCCGCGACTCGATGCTGGCCGACACCGACTTCATGGGCTCCATCGCCACAACCGTGGCTCCCATAGTGAACTTCTCGCTCGGACTCAAGCCGGTGAAACTGCTGATGGATTCGATGATAGGCATAGCCAAGCAGCGCACGTTCCCGAAATACTCCTCGCAGAAGTTCATATCCTGGTACAACCGGGAGGCGCGCGAGGCACAGAAGCAATACACCCGCAAGGTGACATACTTCCACGGATGCTACGTCAACTACAATTTCCCTCAGCTGGGCAAGGACCTGGTGAAGGTGATGAACGCCGTGGGCTACGGCGTGGAGGTGATGGAACGAGAGAAATGCTGTGGCGTTGCCAAGATCTCCAACAGGCTCATCAAGGAAGCGACCCGCGACGCGAGGCGCAACATCGAATGCATAGCCGAAGCCGTGGACCGAGGCCACACCGTGATAGGCACGAGCTCCACCTGCATCATGACCATCCGCGACGAGTATCCCCATCTGCTCAATCTCGAAGTGGGACATATCCGTCCCCACGTGATGCTCGCCACCAAGCTGCTGTTCGAGCTCTATGAAAGCGGCAGGATCAAATTCGTGTTCAAGCCCGATTACAAGCGCAAGGTGGCCTATCACACGCCATGCCACATGTCGAAACTCGGATGGCAATACTACAGCACAGAGCTGATCAGGCTCATTCCAGGCGTGGAGCTTACCATCCTCGACAGCTGCTGCTGCGGAATCGCGGGAACATACGGATTCAAAAAGGAAAACTATCAATATTCGCAAGGAATCGGCGAACCTCTCTTCCGGCAGATACGCGAGGTCAATCCGGATGTAGTGGCAACCGACTGCGAGACCTGCAAATGGCAGATCGAGATGTCGACGGATTACAGCGTGATGAACCCTGTCTCGCTGCTTGCCGAAGCCATAGATGTGGAACAGACAGCCATGGCCAACATGGGTTTCCGCGCCATGCAGTAAAACCTGAAAAACTCATTCTAAACATCATATTATGTCAAGATTTTTAGCACCTCCGGCACCAAAGCCGGAAATGAAGCCGGGGCCGGCCCTGGACAAGCGCTACAAGAAGATGCGTATGCAGGTGTTCGCCGGAGCCTTCATCGGCTACGCGGCGTTCTACCTCGTCCGCAAGAACTTCTCCATGGCGATCCCGTTCCTCGACAAGTTCGGCATCGACAAGGGTGAGCTCGGCACAGTCCTGGCGATGAACGCCATCGCCTACGCGCTGTCGAAGTTCCTGATGGGTTCGGTGAGCGACCGCTCCAACGCACGGAAATTCCTCCCGCTGGGGCTGATTCTCTCCTCGCTGGCCATGGCCTTCATGGTCTGGCCTATCCAGGCGTTCGACCTGGTGACACACCCGGAGAACAAGGTATGGGCCCTTCTGCTGCTCGGATTCCTCAATTTCATGGTGGGATGGTTCAACGGCATGGGCTGGCCTCCGTGCGGCCGCATCATGACTCACTGGTTCAGCCTCCACGAGCGCGGCACGTGGATGTCGGTATGGAACTGCGCGCACAATGTCGGCGGCGCGCTCGTCGGCCCGATGGCCGTCTACGGCGCCGCATGGTTCGGCTCATGGTTCTACGGTCAGAACTCCGACCTCTACTTTCTTGCCGGTACGTTCCTGTTCCCGGCTGCGGTAGGTCTTCTTATCGCCCTTGTGGCATACTGTCTGCTGCGGGACACTCCGCAGAGCGTAGGTCTCCCCTCCATCGAGAAATGGCGCAACGACTATCCCAAGAACTACAGCGCCAAGAGCGAGGAAGTTCTCACCGCAAAGGAAATCTTCTTCAAGTATGTTTTCAACAACAAGTTCCTGTGGTTCATCGCATGCGCCAACGCATTCATCTACATGGTCCGCTACGGCGCGCTGGACTGGGCTCCAACCCTTCTGACCAACGCCGGATTCGACATCAAGCAGGCGGGCTGGGCATACTTCGCATTTGAAATCGCCGCAATCCCCGGTACTCTTTTCTGTGGCTGGCTTAGCGACAAGGTGTTCAACGGACGCCGCGCGGTGCCCACCATCATATTCATGTCGCTCATCATAGTGTTCCTCGTCCTCTACTGGATGTTCTATGACACAAGCATCACGATGGCCCTCATCAGTCTTATCGGCATCGGATTCCTCATCTACGGACCGGTGATGCTGATCGGAGTCCAGGCCCTCGACCTCGCGCCCAAGAACGCTTCGGGAACCGCAGCCGGACTTACCGGATTCTTCGGTTACTTCTTCGGAACGGCCCTTCTTGCCAACATGCTTATCGGCTGGGTTGCCGACAACTGGGGCTGGGGATACACCTTCGGATGCCTCATCGCCGCATGTCTTCTCGCCATCTTTTTCGTGGGCCTCACCTATAAGGAGGAACAGTATCTTGTGGAGAACAACCGCAAGCCCGCAGTAAAGGAAGTGACCGAGGAAGATGTGGACTCGCCACTTAAATAATCAGAACCCCAAACTATAAACTATATCAAAACGCATGAAGAAACAAGTGTTACTTTCAGCCCTGGCTTTAGGAGCCGTGGCGCTGACATCCTGCGAGAACCAGGAGTTCCAGAATGAGAAAGAGGACGCGATGCGTATCGATGTCCAGCAGATTTCTCCGGAAATGGCAAAGGTGCGTGACTATGTACCCCTCTATGCCGTAATCGCCCACCGCGGCTCCACATTCTGGGCTCCGGAAGAAACCGAATCGGCATGGCGCTGGGCGCGCAACATCGGCGCCGACTATCTCGAAAGCGACCTCCAGGCATCTAAGGACTGCATCGTGCTGGCAAACCACGACGACAACCTGGCCCGCACCACCAACATCGAAAAAGTGTTCAGCGAGTATGTGCCCTCCACCCGCAAGGACTTCTACCGTTCCTTCAGGAATCCCGATGGCACGCAGCATTTCTCGGAGGAGGATATCGAGCAGCAGTATCAGGCCGACGTGAACTCGTTCCGCCCGTACTATGCCATGAGCTATTATTTCCATGAGCTCCTGATGCTCGATGCCGGTTCCTGGTTCAACGAGACCAATCCCGAGCAGGCCCGTCCCGCTTTCGCAGAGCAGCACCAGTACGTCTCGGCCCTCCGCGACCAGATCGCTTACGCCGAGGGCAAGAAGCTGAACCGCGACGCCAACGGCGAGCGCGTGATCACCTACAAGATCAAGGACCAGTACAAGGACATGACCCTCGCGGAGATCCGTGCCGCTATGCCTCAGGCCAAGTACATGGCTTTCGTGGAGTATGACTTCTCCAACGCTTACGTACCCGACCCCGCCGACAACGGCAACCGTCCCGGCATCTATCCGGAATTCAAGGAATCATGGGTGAACCCCGCCAACATGGTGCAGCTCGTGTATGACGAGCTCAACGCATGCGGCTGGAACATCATCACCAAGAAAGAGCCGGAAAACGCTCCGTTCTATATCAACGGCAAGGTCAACATCGGCAACACCAACGGTAAGGTAATCCTCCAGACGTTCACCTTCGATGCTCTCCGCCAGTACAAGGAGGTATTCAAGGGACAGGTGCCGATGTGCTACCTCCTCTGGGAAGGCACCTACGCCACAGACCTCACCTACACCACTCCTACCGGTTATGCCGACATCATCAAGTTCGCGCTTGACAACGGCTGCCACATCATCGGCCCGGCCATATCCGGAGCACCCAACAACTATCCGGAGATGAACAAACCCTGGCAGGCCTACATGATCCGCAAGAGCGGAATGCTGAACCACCCCTACTCGTTCGACTCCTACGCTCAGATGGGCAAATACATGGGTATATACAACTACGGCATCGAGACGAAGTATGACAGTCTGATGAGAATCAAGGTCGATCCGTCACCCTATTCGATCTTCACCACCCAACAGAGCATGCCCGTGTACATGGACGGATTCTTCACCAACCGCTCAGAGATGTCGCTCCGCTTCATGATTGACCAGGGTTTCCGCTGCAACAGCAAGATCGGCAATCCTTTCAAGGAAGGCGCATGGTACGACAACTCCCAGGCCCCGCATAATGTCCAGGATGCCGAAGAGGTGCTCAGGGAGCTTGGTTATTAATCACTTCATCATTCCACTATTCAAGAATTATCAATCATGAAGAAATATCTTTTATTGCCGGCAATGGCAGTGTGCTGCCTGACGGCTGCCGCACAGGATTTCGACAACACTCCGACGATCGAACTCAAGAAGAATGATTTCCGCTTCACCGTGGGAGCCCGCATGATGGCCGACGTGGCCTACTACCACAGCGACTTCACCCCGCTCAAGAGCGGCGGCTCACTCTCCGACGCACGCATCCGCACCTCTTTCGCCTATAAGGACTGGTACTTCTACGCCGACTTCGGCTTCGGCGGGGGGAAATTCTCGCAGAAGAACATCTTCGCGCAGTGGAGCCGCACCAACCTGAAGGGCGCCACCAACTATGTGAAGGCCGGTTACTACAACGACCCGGGATCGATGGCCCGCAATACCTCGCTGGCAAGCTACCACTTCATCTCCCGTCCGGGCTGCACAATGGCTCTCGGCATCGGCCGTGAGCTCGGCATCTCCTACAAGATCCAGAACAAGTCGTTCTTCCTCAACCAGGGAATCAGCACCGACCACGCCTACAACGAGCAGACCGCCGGCTTTGACGGCATCGCAGTGAGCGGTCGCTGGCTCTACCGTCCCGTCAACGACGCACGCAACACGTTCCATATCGGTGTGAACGCCCGCTTCGCGCACAACGGCAACGGCAAGGTGGTGAACAATGTGCTCCAGCGCACCCTGACGCTCGGGCAGGCTATGGAGACATACGTAGACGGCACTCAGGACCTCGTTTCGGCCGAACTTCCATGGGCCAACAACGTGATCAACGTAGGTGCCGAGGTTCTCTACAAGAACCCGAAGTTCTTCGCCCGCGGCGAGTTCCTCTGGAAGCATGTCACAAAAAGCCGCGACAGCTACTCGCTCTTCGAGGACGCTCAGGACAACATCGACTGCTGGGGTACATACGAGGCATGGCTCGCCGCCAATCCGCTCCGCAACAACAACTTCTACGGTGGTTACGTGGAGCTCGGCTACAAGATCTTCGGTGATCCCTATACCTACAATGACTCCGAGGCAGTCCTCGGCGGTTTCTCCGGCAAGTCGCTCGAGATCGTAGCCCGCTACAACTACACGGGTCTGAACGACATCGTGGACGGCGAGTACTACAGCGCGGGCCGCGACCAGTACTATCCCGCCGGCTACATGCAGGACTATCCCTTCGCATCCTCGAGCGTCGGCGGCGGTAACGTCAACTCTGTGACAGTAGGTCTGAACTTCTCGTTCAACAAGTACATCCAGGTGATGGCCGACTACACCTACAGCCACCTCGACCGCGACAAACTCCCCTACGACCGCAACTTCCACTCGGTACAGGGCCGCGTCCAGTTCACATTCTAAAATCCCCAACCCCAACCATAGCAAAGGCGGAGCCGCACCAACGGCCCCGCCTTTCTTTAATTTTGCAATTGTCGTGGAAATTTGCTAAATTTGTGGGAAATACCGGATTTGATATGACAAATACTCCTGTGCGCTACCCTATTGGAATCCAGAGCTTCGAGAAACTCCGCGAGCTTGGATATCTTTATGTCGACAAGACTGAACTGATCTACAATCTTGTCAACTCGAGCAACTGTATATTCCTGTCGAGGCCACGCCGCTTCGGCAAGAGTCTGCTGCTATCCACCATCCAGGCCTATTTCGAGGGGAAGAGGGAGCTGTTCAAGGGATTGGACATCGAACAGCTGGAGAGCGAATGGCAAGTCCATCCGGTACTGAAGCTGAGCCTCGCCACCTATCACGCCGCCGACGGCGGCAACTTAGAGGAAATACTCGGCAACCGGTTTGCCGAATGGGAGGAGAAGTATGATGTCAGGATAAGCACGACGGATCTCTCATCCCGGTTCGGGAACATCATAAAGGCGGCATACAAAGCCACCGGGCATACAGTCGTGATTCTTGTCGATGAGTATGACAATCCCATCATCGAAACGATGCACGACCCGGAGCGGAGCGAGGCACACCGTCTGCTGCTGAAATCAATATACGTCAACATCAAGGACCTCGACCAGTATATCCGCTTCACGATGCTGACGGGCGTGAGCCGTTTCAGCAAGATGACCATCTTCAGCGGGCTCAACAACCTCCGCGACATATCGCTCAAGGAAGAATATGCCTCGCTCTGCGGTATCACAGAGAGGGAGCTGCGGGAGAATTTCCCTCAGGGTATAGAGAAACTCGCCATCAAAAGGAAAACCGATTTCGAGGGAGCCGTGGCGTTGCTCAAGGCCAATTACGACGGCTATCACTTCACCAAGGAGAGCCCTGACATCTATAATCCTTTCAGTCTTTTATGGGCATTGGACGACGGAGAGCTCGGTTCCTACTGGTTCCAGAGCGGTACGCCGGAATTCCTTATCCGCCAGATCCGGAAAAGCGGGGATTTTCTGCCGGAAA
>CAJUBC010000005.1:70956-75638 GCA_910584545.1 uncultured Muribaculaceae bacterium
CCGACGAGGCACTCGCACAGATCCGCGAGAAGGACTACGGCCGCCAGTTCGCCGGTGACCCCCGCCCGATCATCAACCTCGGCGTGACCTTCAGCACCGATACCCGCAACATCACCGCCTGGAAAGCGGAGGAATAGCCCTATTCCCCGAGGACATTTCCTATACTGTCTGACACGCGCAATGGGTTCCTGGCTTCCGTTTTTACGATTTTTTATGTAAATTTGTATTATGAAGCATACGAAGGATTCTTGCAAACCATTGTCATTAGTCGATTTCCCTTCAGAGGTCGACAACGAGGCCAATGTACGATTCTATGATAATTCGAGCATTGAGAACAGATTGGCGGTATTGAGTCATTGCCTTCACAACGGGGTTATAAAGAATCCTGACTGCAGGAATGAATTACTCGCAGCTGTTATGGAATTCTTAAATGACAAGCCTGATGTCAGGATGGAGATAGAGTCGGAAGAAGAACTGCTGGATATGGTTTCGGATGGAGAACAGATGAACATGTTCTCAGATTTTTTCAACGTGCCTTTCCCGAATCCTTCATCCTCAAGGTTTTCCTTCATTGATTTGTTCGCAGGTATCGGGGGCATTAGACTCCCTTTTTCGGAGATGGGGTATAAATGCGTATTTTCATCGGAATGGGACAAACACGCCCAACGGACCTATCTGGCCAATTATGGAGAGATGCCGTTTGGAGATATATGCAAAGAGTCCACCAAGAAATATATCCCCAATCAATTTGATGTGCTTTTAGCCGGCTTTCCCTGTCAGGCGTTTTCGATAATCGGTAAAATGAGGGGATTTGAGGATACCCGGGGAACTCTTTTCTTCGAAGTCGCCTCTATCCTTAAAAAACATCAGCCCAAGGCTTTCCTATTGGAAAACGTCAAACAGCTTACAACTCACGACAAGGGGAAGACGTTCAAAACAATATGCGAGACATTGACCGAGCTTGGTTACTCATATAAGTGGAAAGTACTGAACGCCTTGGATTTCGGGGTTCCGCAAAAAAGGGAGAGAGTGATTATTGTTGGCTTCTTAGATCCAATCCTTACTGAAGAATTCAGTTTTGAATTTGAAAAGAGGCCTTATGACCTCGGAGCTATTCTGGAGGATGACACCTCTGTCGACCCCTCTCTCTTTGCATCGGATATGATACTGCACAAACGAACACAACGTACAGAGGGCAAGAAGATATTCTTTCCATCCGTCTGGCACGAAAACAAGTCGGGAAACATATCTATACTTGACCACGCATGCGCGCTACGCACAGGAGCTTCATACAATTATCTGTTGATAAACGGCCGTAGAAGACCGTCATCGAGAGAATTGTTGAGATTTCAAGGCTTTCCGGAAACATATAGGATTGTCGTATCTCATTCAGAAATCCGACGTCAGACAGGAAACAGTGTGCCCGTACCTATGATTAGAGCCGTCGCTGAAAGAATGGACAAGCTTTTGAAAAAACATTATAAACATAATTCAGTTTAAGCTGCTTATGGAACATCCAAGACTAAGGGACAGAAATAAACTGATAACCCAGGAGCTATATCCGATAAATGAAATCCCGGAGGATATAATATTTAAAATTGCCGGATATTTTGCATATTTGCTTTATGTGGGGAGGAAAGATATCACAGGGAATGACTGGGGAGACGCTTTTGCCCAGGCCATTAACGGAACTCATCTTGACTCTCCCGTAGGGATAGCGGATGTGGTGATCGGCAAAATGGCGTGGTCTATGAAAACTGTAAAAAACTCCGACCCTCTTTCCGCAACAAGAGTAAGGCTGATTAGCGGAAGATGTTCTCCTGACTATTCTTATGGGATTACAGATCCGCATATAGACATTGAAAAAACGGGAAGAGCGGTTCTGGGCATATGGAATGAACGTGTGAACCTTGCATTGGATAACTATAATCCGGTTCGTACCATGATTCTTGTAAGGTCGGAGGATTGCCTGAGTTTCTGTCTATATGAACAAGAAATACATCGGTTTGCCACCAACGACTATGAGTGGATCGTAAACAAAAACGGCAATCTTATCGGACTGAACAAATCCACCGGGCGGCAATCATTTACATGGCAACCCCATGGCTCACAGTTTACGATTCATGAAGAGATTCCGCAAAATGCAGTCAGGTTCAAGCTCAGGCAACCTCCGATGATTTCTAAAGATGATATATTGAAGTCGATACACTTCGACACGTCATGGGTTACGATAATTCGTTAACGCCAAGCTCAAGATTCGATGTAGCTGGTGTCATAAAATCTATGTGGTTTGAAAAATTTAAACAATCTATTGCTTTATGATAGAGGAGATTTTGAAGCATAACAGGGAGTTTGTGGAAGGGAAAGGGTATGAGCGGTTCATCACCTCTAAATATCCTGACAGGAAAATCGCTATCGTCACCTGCATGGATACGCGGCTGGTGGAACTGCTGCCGGCGGCGTTGGGGCTGCGTAACGGTGACGTGAAGATAATCAAGAACGCCGGCGGTGTCATTACCAATCCTTTCGACTCCACTATGCGTTCGCTGCTCATCGCGGTCTACGAACTCGGCGTGGAGGAGATAATGGTCATAGGCCATACGGAATGCGGCGTGCAGGGCATGAACGCCGCCGAGATGCTGCATCTGATGAAAGAGCGCGGCGTGCCGGAGAGCAATATCTCGCTTATGCGGCATTGCGGCATTGACCTCGACAGCTGGCTTCACGGCTTCGATGAGGTAGAGCAGTCCGTAGCCGAGACCGTCGACCTGATCCGCAAACATCCGCTGATGACCGCCGACATCAGAGTAGCCGGCTACGTAATGGATTCCTTGACAGGAGAGCTGAGACCCCTCCCCATCGACGCATAACGACTTGCCGATTGGCGGATTTTTGAGTAATTTTGCAGGCTGAAAAAATCCGTAAGAAATGATCAACGAATCGAAGGCAAAGGGGCACCTGGCAATGTTGGGTGCCAACGTGATGTGGGGATTGATGTCGCCGGTGACTAAGATTGTCTTCACGGCCGGTATCGTGGCTCCCATGATTATGGTCGACTTCCGGGTGGCGGGAGCGGCACTTCTTTTCTGGATTACGTCTCTGTTCCTGCCGAAAGAGCGTATGCCAGTGAAAGATGTGGCCCGACTGTTCGGCGCCGGCATGTTGGGAGTGCTCTTCAATCAGGGATGCTTCATATTGGGCGTAAGCCTCACTTCACCCGGCGAGGCATCGCTGGTGACCACCACCATGCCGATGTGGGTGATGCTGTTGGCTTGGCTGATACTCCGCGAGCCAATCACATTGAAGAAAGCAGGGGGTATCGCGCTCGGCGCAGCCGGCGCCATAATACTGATTTTCGGAAGCGGAGTACAGGCGTCAGGAGCCAATCCGGCGTTGGGCGACCTGATAGTGCTCTGTGCACAGTTGAGTTATGCGCTATACCTCACGCTATACCGCAACTTCATCCGCAAATATAGTCTGGTGACGCTGATGAAATGGATGTTTCTGTCGGCGACGGTGGTGGCGTTGCCTGGCAGCATCCACTGGCTTGCGTCCACCGACTGGCACGCAATCTCCGGACTGGAATGGAGCGGCATCGCGTATGTGGTGGTATGCGGCACATTCCTGGCATATATCTGCGTGATGATAGGCCAGAAGAGTCTGCGGCCAACGTTGGTGGGAATGTACAACTACGTCCAACCCATAGTGGCGACCATCACCGGCATCTGCCTCGGTCTAGACCGCTTCACTCCCGCAAAAGCCCTGGCCATAGCCCTGATCTTCTCCGGCGTCTGGCTCGTCACCATCAGCAAAGCCAAGAAGAACTAACTTGCTTCATTTTGTTTTATTTGATGTTTACTGTCATTGAAAAGCCTCGGCCTGTGTTCGCGCCTGGGAAGTTGGCCGCTATCCACTGGGCTTGTTTCGACCTGTTGCCCATCAGTTGGGAATAATACCCGGCTTCCGATGATGAGCACTCGATTACTCTCGTGAACGGTTTGGGACCGTTCATCTGGTAAACCCCTTTGATTGTTACCTTTGCCATAATTATTTTGAATTGTTATTTTTGCTAGTCATGCAGAAAAAGCGTTTCTGCGATGCATTTTGAAGCCTATCAAAAACCTAGGAGATTCTTAGGCCTGAATTGCTGGATTTTACTAATGGCATCCCGATTAGCACTGAATATCCGGAGTGCGTCATCGTATACTCTCTGATGATATTTCTTTAAATCCTTACGTGTGCTTAAGAAATGAAGCACTTCTAACAAATCTTCCAGATTCTGAGGTGTTTTGAACTGAACCATGAACACTGGATTATCACAGTTGCTCATGACGATATTCACAGTTCTGACCTTATTCGCGTTGATAACATCTATGACTGAAGGATGTGCGTTCACAAATCTGGAAGATTCCTTTAGAAGTCTGGCATTTAGCTGAGCGTATGCTTCTCGGTGCGGAGTCTTGATGGACTCCCCTTTCTCATACGAATATTTCACCAATGCGATATAATCACTGGCGTTCAAGGGAATGGGGGAAATTCTCGACCTGCTGTGGATTCGTAATTTTCATGAGCTTCTTCAACGGGGATAATCGCCATTTTTCCAAAAGCCCCATAATATATGGATCATTACCATAACGCATCACAGCCTTAGTCATGACATGCCTCATCTTCTCATTCCAAAT
>CAJUBC010000006.1 GCA_910584545.1 uncultured Muribaculaceae bacterium
AAAGCCTTTTTTATGCCCAAATCTACGCCCTCAGTCTAAATCCGAAACTTGAGTAATCTCGAATTAGGAAACTAAAACAATTAATAACAATAAAATTACCGGATTATGAGATTTTTAAGTAAGATCGCTGCATGCAGTCTGTTGCTGTTCGGCATGGTTGCCTGCAAGAGCGACGAACCCGCCGGAGGAGGCGACAACGGAGCCGTTACCGGCGACCCGTTCTATTCTATCGTCACCATTACCAATCCGGCCCAGCGTTCGGGTGGAGCCAACGAAGGAGAAGAGGTAGGTCAGGATTATGAGAACAAGATTTCATCCATCCTCGTCATCCTCGCAACTAAAGATGAAACGGAAGAAAAATACAAGTTCCTGACTTCAGCCCACAGCGAGACAGCCATAAGTCTTCGCAATCTGCAACCCTACTCAGGAAATCAGCAGGAAAGTCAACGGAACCCTGAATCCTGCCGACGGTACTGTAAGCGGAGCGATGGCAGTAGGTACAGAATTCCTTGATGAAATCTACGACATCACCACTGCCGGAGCCGCTTCCATCTGGACCAAGAACAATTTCCTGATGACCAATGTCGAGATGTATGAGCGTATACTCCCCTCGGAAGCGGAGCTTATGAAATACAACACGCAGACCAACCCCTTCCCGCTTACATATAAAGATGGTAAGGAGGAGGCTCTCAATGTGCTTCGCGTGATGTCGCGCTTCGATTTCAAGGATGCTTCTCCCACTAAAAATCTGACTTATCCGGTCTACAACAAGGCCGATATGGGCAAGCCTGTTGCAGACCGCAGGATTGTCGCCCATGTAAAGCTGACCCGCATGGCTCTCTTCAACCAGCGTAATGAGTTTTATTATTTCCCCCGCGTCAAAGATGCCAACTATGTAAATACCACGTACCTCCCCGGTAAGACCGGCATGGAGTTCGGATATGACGAAGCGACGAAGAAGTTCACTCCCGTGTTCGTAGTGTCTCCCGATGCCCACAACTATTCCAAAGTAAATCTCGACTCCTACACCGCTGAGAATCTTGCAGATCTCGACTGGACAAACGTGAGCGCAATCCTCGCGAATGACGAGGACAAGGATGGCGTGGACGGCAAATGGGACCACACCGCAAATCCCGACTTCCACATCTGGACATACGCCACCGAGAATACTTTCGCGAAAGGCGTGAATCCCACCAACAAGCAGGCTACCGGTATCGCATTCGAGACTGAGATCATCGTGCCTGAGTTCGAGCTTGACGCTGACGGCAACCCCACAGAGACTCCGTTCGCTAACAAGGAGACAAAGGATGGCAAGACCGAGTACCAGACAATGTACCTCTACGACGACATTCTCTTCTCCAATGCCAACAAGGTATACGAGTATGTGCAGGCTAATCCGACTTCGAACCTTGCTTCTGTATTCCCACAGGTATTTACGGTAAAGAATGAAGCAGGAAAGGTAACGGTTGAGCCTATCAAGACGACCGACGGCAAGATCGACATCGAGAAGATGCAGAACGTGCGCATCACTGTCTACGAGCCGCGCGATAAGGAGAAGGGTGGCTACTTCTGCTATTACTTCTACTACAACCAGCATGTGAACGACGGCAATCTCGCCACTCAGGGCGACATGGAGTTCGCGACAGTCCGCAACAACATCTACAAGATTTCTGTCAACACCTTCTCTTATCTCGGCGGCGTGACTCCTCCGAATCCCGAGGATTGGGACCTCTTCTTCAAGGTCAACGTGGAGGTTTACAACTGGGTTGTACGCTTCAACACCGGCATCGAATTCTGATGTCGAAATTCGAGAATCAAACTGACGGGATTCAGACCGGAAGAGGGTCATCCCTCTTCCGGCTCTGACCTGGCTTTACGGACATGCGGGCTGATACCCCGCATGCCTGACCATATCTGCATACACAGATAGATATACCAATACATCTGAAATGACTCTTAAGATTAAATATCCGGTTCTTGCTGTGGTGTCCGCGCTTGCGGTTTCGCTCGCGTCGTGCGATGTTGTGTTCGATGACCTTGAACCATGCCGCACCGGTGCCGAAATGCGTTTCATATTCGAATTTAACTTAGAGAACTCCAACTCGTTCCACAGCAACGTGGACTGTCTCTCGGTCTATATCTATGACTCCGACGGCAAGTATGTCACCTCCTTGAAGGAGACTTCCGAACGTCTTGCCGACGAGAACTGGCGACTCCCCGTAGAACTCCCTGAGGGAAACTACAAGGCTGTGGCGTACGGCGGTATGGAGTGCGACGCAGCCTCGTTCAGTCCGGTGGTGCAGCCGGGAGAGGGTTCCGCGCACGGATCGCTTCAGGTCCGCCTGAAACAGGAACATGTCGGCAAACGTCTCCATGACCATTATCACGGTGCTGTCGACTTCACGGTGAAGAATGACGGTGACAATGAATTCGACAGGGTCACGGTCTCTATGACTCGCACCACCAATCATTTCCGCATACTGATGCAGAACCTTTCCGGCGAACCTCTCTCCGGCGAGGATTTCGACTTCTATATCACTGAAGACAATTCCTTGCTCGACAACTGCAATACACCTGTGGTCACCGGTACACCGACTGTCTACACTCCCTGGGACAAGGGAGTGGTGGAGGAACGTCTCGGTAAAGGTCGCGCCGATGATGATGTGCCTGTAATCAAGATGGGATATGCGGAGCTGAGTACATCGCGGATATATATCCCCGACAAACCGGTCATACGTATCGACGACCATGAGACCGGCCGCAACATCGCAACCCTGCCGCTGACATATTACCTCGCGGCGTCGCAGAGCTCGGCGTCTTCATGGAGCGACCAGGAGTATATAGACCGTGGGCGCGACTGGGTTATGACTTTCTTCCTGCAGGAAGATGGCACCTGGTTTAACAGCTACATAATGGTCAACGGCTGGACCGTGCGCATCAACGAACTTGATATGTGATTGAAAGCCGATAGGGATTTTAAGGGATAAGCTCTAAAGAAAGATTTCCGGATGATGGGAACAGTGAAGAAACTGATGGTCTTGGTGATGGTGCCGATGCTTGTGGCGCTTGCTTCCTGCGTGCGGTCCGCAGAGGATGCGCCTGAGGAGACCGGGACTGTTCTGTTTAGCATCAGGATAGCCCTTTCCGGCAATAACTCCTTCGCTTCTCCCGCAATGGCACCTCTTTCGCGCGCCGGCGAGGAACTGCCGGCAAGCGACATCGAGAAACTGAACACTCTCCGCATCATCATTCTTGACGGCGATGGAAAGGTGGAGGTCAACGAAATCTGGGATCTCCGATCCGCACCGGCCACCATAGCCACCGGAGAGCCCTTCAAGGTAAAGGGAGACGACAGCAAGACCATCATATTTGTTGGCAACGAGGGAAACACTGTGGTCAGGACCCCAGATGGTCAGGAATGTACCGTCTCGGAATATTTTTCGCGCCTATATGTCGCTCTCGGTGAGGATGCGGTTACCGCTGATATAAAGGAAATCAGGGAGCTTATCCTTCCGAGGGAAAAGAACAGTTTCTTCGGTTCAAACACCACCGTCCCGATTCCCATCAATGCCATTTACGAAAACGTCCAGATACCGAACACCACAGAAGTGGTGAGCCGCGATTTCTGGCTTCACCGCGCGGTGGCCAAATATACCTTCCGCATCAAGTATGATTACTCCGACATCGAGGTGCCCGATCCGGAACAGGTGCAGGGACTCGTGGAGAGCGTGACGGTGAGCAATGTAGCCGACAGACAGTACTACTTCCCGGTAGCGAAGTTCGGAAACAGCTCCACTCAGTTCCCGCTTCAATCATACACCGCGGCTGCCTCTTCAAGTGTGTCGCAGACAGTCAACATAGACCGGCATGTTTCGCTTAAGAGCACCCTTACCGTCACTCCATATTATGTGCCGGAAGGTCCAGTTCTGAGCGCATCTTCCGGTCCCTATTGGGTCAAGGCCCGCATCAACGGCCGCGATTCTGACAGAAAAGATATAATATACGGCGATGTGGAGAATCCTGCCGCGACCTCTCCCATGCTCGACCTTCCACGCAACCATCACGTAGTGGTCGACGGCAGCTTCGATGACGCGCCCGACTGCAAATTCACCATCAATGTCTCGGTATGCCGGTGGAACGAACAGACCATCGATATACCGGAATACAACTGATCTCGAGATGATTATCCGGAGAATAGACATAATTAAATACATATCGCTCCTCGTGACGGCGTTCATGATGCTGTCGCTGAGTTCCTGTGTCGACGACCTGCTGCGGAATCCGGATGATGTGCCGGAGGGTGAGCCGGCGGTGCTTACCCTCAACATCACCATGGCCGGGCGCACGGAAGTCACGCGCTCAGATGTGCCCGACTACCGCATCACATCCTTTTGGATTGGCATTTTCGATGCGAACACCGGAAAGCTGAAGACCTCCAAGATAGTCGATAAACGGATCATCGACACCCCCGAGGGTGTCTGGGAAGAGGTCCCGATCGAGACAACGTCCGGACGCGTGAAGATACGCGGCGTGGCGAATCTTGAGAAACGCTACGCGCTTGATGTGCGAAAGGGGGAGGGCCATGTGATTCCTTTCCGCGAGGCCATAGAGAGCATCGAGTCGCTCGATGATTACGACAACTTCGCCGTGACATTCACCTCCGATGGCGAGATTTCCATCGAGGAGCCTCTCGAGTCTTTGGTGATGAGCGGAGTATATTCCGAAGAATACCAGCCGGGCGACAGCCATTTGGGGAAACGGCCCAACGAGACTGTGCTCGCCATACCTCCCGGCACCTTCAAGTCGCCGGGCTGCATACATCTGCGCCGTCTTATCTCGCAGAACATATTCAATATCCGGTATGACAAGAAGAACATCAAGTCGATGAAGATTACCGGATGGTCCGTCCACAATGTGCCTAACTCATGCTGGCTCACCGACCGGGGGGACGACTGGAAGAATCCTAACGCGGGAGAGGTACTGACCATCAACGGCAAGAGCGTCGATGACAAGGAGAACCAGATTATATGGTCGCATGATGATGCCGAAGGACTCGTGTCGTTCAATTTCTGGATGATAGAGAACCGTCACACGGGCCTCGAGCCGGGTGACGGCTATACCGACGAGAATGTCTACTCCTATCGGGAGAAGGAGTTCAAAAACCCCGACGGAACCAATACAGGCAAGTTCGTGAGTCTTGCCCGCACGGTCGATGACACTGACTACCGCAACAACGCCACCTATGTCAAATTCTCGGTGCAGATGGAGATGAACGTGGACGAGGAAGGCAAACCTCTTTCCGATAAAGACATTTCCGCGAGGACGGTTCTGGCGGACTATACGGTGCATCTCGGCTACTGCGAGGGCGATACCAGACGGGATAAGGCCATGGATTTCCGTTGTCGCCGTAACTCGAGATATACATACAACGTCACGGTGAACAATGTGAACAGCATGATCGTGGAGGCCAATGGAGAGGAAATAGTCCCGTCCGTAAACGGTTCCGTGACCGACATCACGGACCGGTTCGAGATTCTCGACTCCCATTACAATGTGATGAACGTCTATTTCTCAAGGGCTGAACTTGAGAAGTTCCGTTATTACATGGTCGCTTTCGACCAGAACGGCGCGAGAAAGATTTTCAGCTCGGAGACGAACCCTCCGGCCCCGACCGACCAGGATTTCAAGTTCTATTCATGGGTGCAGATCCGCAAGACGACCGGAGAGGACGTGCTGGCGGAATACAAGCCTCTGTCGGGCACTTATTCCGACGGCAAGACCCTGCTCCCCGATCAGCTTGATGACGGGGTGCTGAGTCCAGACGAGTCCGGAAGCTGGTTCACCATATTCATCGACGAATATGTCTATGAGGGCTATGACGGCAACGGGAATATATACAGTGAAGATAAATATAACTGGCATTGGTATGCCGACGCGCCTGACCGGCAGGTATGGCTTAACGTTTCCGGAGGTGTGTCATCGGATAAGGAGACGCTGTATCACCATTCGAAATATGCTTATTCGCAGCATTCCATCCAGACCTATTACGACATGACGGCCGATGTCCCGGCCCTCGCCATGGAGCACGTAAACGAGTCCCTGGGGCTGAACGTGATCAACAGATGGAATCACGAAAGCGGCAAATCGGGAATAGGTTACAATCCCGACAACGGAGGGCGCTACATCATGGCACAGTACATTCTCGGCACAAGTGCGACTGCCACAAGTGCGACTGCATGGAACAACAACAACATTAAATGGAGTAAATTCATAGATTTCACAAAGTCACAGAAGAACAACTCGATAAAGGCTCAGAATCTCGTTCTCGAGGCAGCGACCCACACTCTTCCCGCCTACAACGATGTCGGGGGATATAAGGAAAGCGATGCCGGCTTATACGAGCCGGACCGGTCCTCCAATCCTTACTTCGTCAACAGTATGTCGGCCTGCCTCAACCGCAACCGCGACCTGGACGGGGACGGCTATATAGATGCCAATGAAATCCGCTGGTTCATACCGTCAAGCTATCAGAATCTTCGCCTTATCCTCGGCCGCCAGGCTCTGCGCGTCCCCATAATGGACTACGACGGCATCACCTATCAACTCCAGTCCGACAACGGCTATAACACGCGTTTCATGCATAGTTCCGCCGATGGGAAGGTGATCTGGATCATGGAGGGAATGGCCATGTCCAACTGGACAGAGGGTTGGCTGCACGGAACGCCCTGGCCGCTGCGTTGCGTGCGTTATCTCGGATCGAACCTCGGTACTCCCGTAGCCGGTACAAGAGTCCCGCCGGTATACAGGCAGGACCCTGAGAATCCCAACATCATCCGGATGGTGACGATGGACGAACGGGCCATCCGCCAGCAGGCATACAGGGGTACGCTCGGAATGCCTGCCCATATCCTGACCGACCAGAGATACAACCGATGCTACAAGGCGTTCGAGATCTCGGACGATGTCATAGTGCTCAACAGTTCCCTTATCAGCACAAGTCAGTACTTCTCGGACTACCTGTCCAAGAACAATCCTTGTGCGAGCCTGAACAAGAACGGTGAGACAGGGTGGCGTGTTCCTAATCAGAAAGAGCTGACCATCTTGTCGTTCATGAAGAAGAACGGCACCGCGTTCCACAACGGCGGCGGAACCGGAGTGGACTACCTTGTGTCTTGTTCGCTTTCATATTTCGATCGGAGCGGAAAAACCTATAACAGTACCCGGGATGTCTCTTCCGCGGATTTCAGGCTTATGAAGGTCCGTACGTCGGATGGTGGAGGAACTCAGGGCGGTGGTAACGGAAATGTTCCTGACTCCAATTGGGGTGTAAGATGCGTGAGGGATGTTGACTGAGGTAATACGGGGTAAATGAAGGCTGTGTTTAGGTTATGGATATGTGCCGCTGTAGCGGCAGTGACTTTTGCGGCATGCAAGAACAATGATTCCGGCGGTGCGGTGGCCTCGCGTGCGGATTCTGCGGAAGTTCACGGAACTGAAATATCCTCCGGGCCCGCTACATTCTGGGACAATGTGGATTTTATCAATCCTGCCATTGTATCCGATTCAGCCATGGTAGAGCAGAAATTCGCCGATTTTGCCGCACTGCTTGCCGGTGCTGACCCTGAATTACGCGACTATTCCGTAAGACGGCTCCTCGCCAGAGCCGCAGCCTCTGAATCAGCTTATTCCCGCATTCTGGAAATCGCCGAACATTATCTTTTCGACCCTGCGTCTCCCATGTATTCGGAGGAAGATTACATCCCTTTCATAGAGTACCGTCTTGCGCATCCGAAGCTCGGGAAAGAACCGGAGAATGTTGAGAAACTGGAGTATAGCCTCGAGATGGCGGGCAAGAACACCCCCGGTTCGCAAGCCCCTGATTTCAGTTTCGAGACCCGTTCGGGTCAAATGCGCTCGCTCATGCAACCGGGCAGCAAGGCGGAGATTCTCCTGATTTTCTATGGTCCTGACTGCGAGCGGTGTGCCGAGGCTGTAGAGCGTTTGCGGCACAATGTCGATATTGCCAAGGCGATTGCGGGAGGAGAGTTGCGGGTGGTGATGGTATATCCCGGCGATGACCGTGAGCAATGGCTAAGCCATGCCGCCGGACTTCCCTCGGAATGGGAAGTAGGCATAGATGCCAACCGCAGGATTGACCGCGATGAGCTATACTGGGTGCGAGCCACTCCTTCGGTTTACATATTGACACCCTCGCTGACGGTACTCGGCAAGAATGTGGCTCTCTGATGTGGCTTTCTGCGTCCGTATGAGTACTTTTATTTGCGTATGCCAACATTTTTTAGTAAATTTGCTCCCTATAGCTCCATAAGGGGAGCAATTACTAATGGGTAATCTGAAAAAACTTATTTTTGCGGGTATCGTGCTCCTTGCCTCCGCGTTCGGAGCATCCTCTCAGGTCGTGGCCTTGAAAACCAATCTGATAGGCGACGCCTTGCTGAGTCCGAATCTCGGCATCGAGTTCGGCCTCGCACGCAAATGGTCGCTCGACATTTCGGGGCAGACCAATCTATGGCCCGTTGAAGGGCATACCTGGAAGCACGTGGCCGTGCAGCCCGAGCTCCGGTTCTGGTTCTGCCGCCGTTTCGCCGGACACTTCCTCGCCCTCCACGGCGTGGGGGGAATCTACAATTTCGGCGACATCGATTTCCCGGTCAACGCGCTCGGCAGCGATTTCCGCAATCTCAAGGATAACCGCTATCAGGGATGGGCGGCCGGTGCCGGTCTGGCCTACGGCTATGCATGGCCGGTCCACAAGCACTGGAACATCGAGGCAGAGCTCGGCGTGGGCTGGCTCTACACCCGCTACGACCGATACCCCTGCACGTCATGCGGCACAAAGACGGCAGAGGATGTGACCCATAATTATTTCGGCCCCACCAAGGCGGCTGTCAGTGTTGTATATCTGTTCTAAAACACCGGAAAAATGAAGAAGCAAATTTTCGCGGCCCTTGCCGCAGCGGCCATCGCTTTTCCCGGTGGCGCGGCGTCCGGAAGCGTGGGCGCGCTAAACATCACGGACATCGACATAGCCCGCAACCGCAATGACATAACGCTTTCCATGAACGTGAACCAACGCGGTTACAGGCTTTCCTCCAACACTCGCTGGGAGGTGACTCCGGTCATTATCTCCGCCGATTCCGCGCATTCCGTCTCCCTGCGACCGTTCGAGGTGGCGGGAAAGAACGCATGGTACTATGAGCAGCGTCTCGGACGCGCCGACAAGCTCACTCTGTTGCGCTCAGGCAAAAAGAAAGTCTACGATTATTCCGATGCCGTTCCCTATCAGGACTGGATGGAGCATTCGAATGTGTATTTCAACGTGGAGCGTGTCTCCTGCTGCGGTGACCGTCCCGTGGCCGGCCCCGAGTCGGAGCCGGTGGCAAGACTCAATTTCACGCCGCCGGAGTATCAGACCACGTTCACGTATGTAGTGCCCGTTAAGGAGGAGGTGAAGCAGCGCACTCTCAGCGGCCGCGCCTACGTCAACTTCCGCGTGAACAAGACGGATATCGTGCCTGAATACATGAACAATACCGTCGAGCTACGCAAGATCCTCAACTCCATCGATTCGGTGCGTCTTAACAAGGATGCAACCGTCGATACCATCCGACTCACCGGCTACGCCTCTCCTGAAGGCCCGTACAAGAACAATGTCCGTCTCGCAGAGGGCCGTACGGAAGCTGTGCGTGATTATGTGAAGCAGCTCTACGATTTCCCGGCGAGGGTATATTTCACGAATTCCGTGCCGGAGGACTGGGACGGACTACGCGAATATGTGGCCAAGAGCAATCTCGCGGACCGGGACGCCATCCTCGCCTTCATCGACGAGCGGACGCCTATCGAGGACCGCAACGACCGGCTTCGCGCACTCTTCCCGCAAAGCTATCGCTTCCTGCTGGAGAATGAATATCCATGGCTCCGTCATACTGACTACTACATCCACTACACCATACGCCAGTACACCACGGTAGATGAGATTCTGACGGCGATGGAAAGGACTCCGAGTAATCTGAGCCTCAACGAGTTCTTTACCGCGGCCAAGTCATTCCCCGAGGGGAGCAAGGAATTCTGCGACATTCTTGAGAAGGCTGTGCTCTATTATCCTCACGATGTGCGGGCCAACCTCAACGCAGCCAACGCCGCGCTGAGCAAGGGAGCGTATCACCGCGCCGGCATCTATCTCGACAAGGCCGGAGACAGCGGCGAGGCCGAATACATGAGAGGAGTGCTCGCAGCCCTCGAGAAGGACTACGACAAGGCTCTGCTCCATTTCGGCAAAGCAGGCGACTCCGGCAAGGTCCGTGCCGCTATCCTGCAGGTGGAGCAGCTCCGCAACGCCGAGCCGGTAGAATACTTGCAGTAGCCCGAGAAACCCGAGATTCTCGAGATCCTCGAGCTTCACGAGAATCTCAATTAACCCCGAAAATCCCGATTAATCCCGAAAACCCCGAACGATGGTAAAGAAAACCCGCGACAGATTCATAGAGGTAGCCCGCTCCCTTTTCGCCAGAAAGGGAGTGGAGAACACCACCATGAACGATATCGCCGCAGCCTCCGACAAGGGACGGCGCACCATCTACACTTATTTCAAGAGCAAGAGGGAGATTTTCAACGCGGTGATAGAGACCGAGACCGACGACCTGCTGCGCAACCTGCGCATCATCGTGGCCAAACCGATCTCTCCCGAGAAGAAGCTGTGCGAATACGTCGGCACACGGCTCGACACCATGCGCGAGATCGTGAGCCGCAACGGCTCGCTACGCGCAGGTTTTTTCCGCGATGTCAGGAAAGTGGACCGTGCGCGCAACCTCATCTCCAAGAAGGAGATCGTGTTCCTCATGAGGATTCTTTCGGAGGGTGTGGAGAGCGGAGACTTCGACATACCTGACATCAAGGAGTGGGCCATTCTGATCACCAACTCCATCAACGGAATGGATGTGCCTTACATCCGCGACTCTCTCTCCGAGTACGGAGTGGATAAGGAAAAGATAAAAACCATGCTCGCCGATCTGATACTTAACGGCATCAAGGTGCGGTGAGCATCAAAACAAAATATAAGATAATGAAATTACTTGAAGGAAAAGTGGCCGTCATCACAGGCGCGGCCCGTGGAATAGGAAAGGAAATTGCACTGAAATTCGCGTCGGAAGGCGCCGACATAGCTTTTACCGACCTCGTGATCGACGAGAATGGCAAGATGACAGAGGAGGAAATCGCCGCCCTCGGCGTACGCTGTAAGGGTTATCCTTCGGATGCCTCGGATTTCTCCGCCACAGAAGCCGTGGTAGAGGAGATAAAGAAGGACTTCGGTCGCATCGACATCCTGGTCAACAACGCCGGTATCACAATGGATGGACTTATGCTCCGCATGACCGAGAAGCAGTGGGACAAGGTTATCGCCGTCAACCTTAAGTCTGCATTCAACTATATCCACGCAGTGCTCCCCATCATGATGCGCCAGAAATCCGGCTCCATCATCAACATGGCTTCTGTCGTAGGCGTTCACGGCAACGCCGGTCAGGCCAACTACGCGGCCTCTAAGGCCGGTCTGATCGCTCTCGCGAAGAGCATCGCCCAGGAGGTGGGTTCTCGTGGTATCCGCGCCAATGCCATCGCTCCCGGATTCATCGAGACTGCTATGACGGCAGCCCTTCCCGACGAGGTCCGTGCCGACTGGACAAGGAAGATTCCGCTTCGCCGCGGCGGCAAGGTGGAGGACATCGCCAATGTGGCCACCTTCCTCGCCTCCGACATGTCGGGATATGTCACCGGCCAGGTCATTCAGGTCGACGGCGGCATGAATATGTGATTGGAATGAGGAAATACGCAGTGATAGTGGCGGGGGGCGAAGGCCGCCGCGCCGGAGGAGATTTGCCCAAGCAGTTCAGGAAACTGCTGGGCATTCCTTTGTTATGGTGGTCGGTCAGGGCATTCCACCGCGAGGATCCGGCTACAGAGATATCCATAGTGATTCACCCCGGATTTTTCTACGATTGGGACCTGCTCTACGCCGGGCTGCCGGAGGAGGACCGCCGCATTCCCGTAAGGATAGTCTGCGGAGGTGCCACGCGTTTTCACTCTGTCACCAACGGAGTTATGGAGATTACGGCGTCGGAAGATGCCATGGTGGCGGTCCACGACGCGGCGCGTCCTATGGTTTTCCCCGAATTGATAGCCCGCGGCTGGGAGACATGCCGCCTCGATGCCGCTGCAGTGCCGGCGGTGCCGGTGACCGATTCTCTGCGTCGCCTCGATAGTGATGGAAGCGTGGCTGTTCCCCGCTCCGAGTTCGTGGCGGTGCAGACACCTCAGGTGTTCCGGGCCGACATCCTCAAGAGGGCCTGTGCCCAGCAGGAACGCGATGACGCTCCCTTCACTGATGACGCCTCTGCCGTCGAGGCTCTCGGAATCAAGGTCTCCCTTTTCGAGGGTGATCCCAGAAACATAAAGGTGACGCGCCCCTTCGATTTCGACATAGCCGCGCTGCTGCTCGAGGAATCATAACTGATGGTTTTCCGGAGATCGCTGATTTGTTTTTCGATACCGAAATAAAGTTTCTGAAGGGAGTGGGGGAGCGCCGGGCCAAGACGCTCACCGACGAGTTCGGGTTGCGGACTTTCCGTGACCTCGCTTTCATGTTCCCCTACAAGTATGTGGACCGCAGTCGTTTCTATGATATCGCGGAACTATCCGGCGATATGCCTATGGTCCAGATCCGCGGCAGCTTCATCAGCTTTTCCGAGGAGGGAGAGGGGGCGCGGAAGCGGCTTGTTGGCATCTTCACCGATGGCCGGAAGATGATGCAGACAGTATGGTTCTCGAAAATCACGGCAATCCGTGGACTTTACCATCCCGGTGTGGAGTATGTTATTTTCGGCAAGCCGTCGCTTTTCCGCAACGTATGGTCCATGGCGCATCCGGAGGTGTCGAAGTTCAATCCGGAGAATCCTCCGTCCGGTTTCCGGGGAATCTACTCATTGTCGGAAACGAGCCGCAAGAAGGGCTTTACGGCCCGTAGCATTAGTTCTCTGGTAGAGAATCTGCTGAAACATCCCGGTTTCCAGACAGTTCCGGAGACGCTTCCTCAGGAGGTCGTATCGGCCTATCGACTGATGCCGCTGAAGGAGGCCATCGCCAACCTTCACTTCCCCGAGAATCCCGAGTCGCTTCAGAAAGCGAGAGAGAGGATGAAGTTCGAGGAATTGTTTTACCTGCAGCTGCACATCCTCAGGTTTTCGCGCGAGAGAAGTCAGCGCATCCGCGGCGAGGTCTTCGCGCGGATAGGAAAGTATTTCAATGGCTTCTACAATGAAGTTCTTCCGTTCCCTCTCACCGGTGCGCAGAAGCGCGTGTTGCGCGAGATCCGGGCAGACATGCGGACGGGGCGGCAGATGAACCGTCTGCTGCAGGGCGATGTGGGGTCCGGCAAGACCCTCGTGGCTTTCATGACTATGCTTATGGGGGCCGACAACGGCTGCCAGTCGGCCTTGATGGCTCCGACGGAGATCCTCGCCACCCAGCATTATGAGACAATCCGTGAGTGGGCCGAGCCTCTCGGTCTGAGGGTTGAGTTGCTCACCGGAAGCACCCGTGTGCGGCAGCGACGCATTATCCATGAGGGACTTGAAAACGGAGACATAGACATCATAGTCGGTACGCATGCGTTGATAGAGGACACTGTGAAATTCAGACGTCTCGGCGTGGCGGTAATCGACGAGCAGCACCGTTTCGGCGTGGCTCAGCGCGCCCGCATGTGGCAGAAGAGCGCGATCGCGCCCCATGTGCTCGTGATGACAGCCACTCCGATTCCACGTACGCTTGCCATGACTGTCTACGGCGACCTCGACGTGTCGGTTATCGACGAACTCCCTCCCGGACGCAAGCCTGTCACGACTCTTCTCCGCTTCGACGAGAACAGGGGAGAGGTCAACCGCCTGCTCGGCCGGGAACTTGCCACCGGAAGACAGGCCTATATCGTGTATCCGCTGATCACCGAGAATCCTAAGCTTGAACTCAAGAGCGTGGAAAATGGCCTGGAACGCATATCGGGAATTTTCCCGCAGTACAAGGTATGCATGGTCCATGGCAGGATGAAGCCCGACGTGAAGGAGGAGCAAATGCGGAGATTTATCTCCGGAGAAGCGCGCATCATGGTGGCCACCACCGTGATAGAGGTCGGAGTTAATGTACCGAACGCCTCGGTGATGGTGATAGAGAACGCCGAGCGGTTCGGCCTCTCTCAGCTCCATCAGCTCAGGGGACGCGTGGGACGAGGCTCCGACAAGAGTTACTGTGTGCTCGTCACCAAGGAGAAGACCGGAGGCGACACGCGAAAGAGGCTCGGCATAATGACTGAGACGAGCGACGGCTTCGTCATCTCCGAAGCCGACATGCGCATGCGTGGTCCCGGCGATATGGAGGGTACGCAGCAGAGCGGACTCGCATTCAGTCTTCAGGTGGCGAATCTTACTACCGACGGACAGATTCTATCCGTCGCCCGCGAGGCTGCGGGAAGGATCCTCGACGCGCATCCGGAGCTGCTCGAGCGGGAACCTCGCCGACAGGAGGGCCAGGCATCGGAGGGCACTTCCATAGCACCCGTTACGGTGCAAAATCAAAAAAATCTTGCGCTTTCCCCCTCTGGAATCGATACATTACGCACCGAATTGCGTTATAGATTTGCGAAGACCATTGATTGGTCGCGTATTTCTTGATGGAAAACCAAAATAACCTATAGACCCTGGTATGAGAGAGAAGGAATTTTTACCCTTGGTTCGAGAGAAACTGGGGATAGAGGAATTGAATCCCATGCAGCTCAAGATGATGCAGGCTCACAGCGAGAGCCGCGACATCATCCTGCTGTCGCCCACAGGAAGCGGCAAGACGCTCGCTTTCATCCTGCCTATGCTCAAGATGCTCCGCCCCTCAACGGGGCGCGTACAGGCGGTGGTGGTGGCGCCGAGCCGCGAACTCGTCATACAGATTGCCGGAATCGTCGGAAAAATAGCCGCCGGCATGAAGACGACACCGCTGTACGGCGGCCATAAGGTAGAGGATGAGGTCAATTCTTTGTCGGCCGGGACCGACATTATTGTCGCCACCCCGGGACGATTGCTCGACCATATCAATCGGCGCGATATCGACGTGCTTCCCACTCGGATGCTCGTGCTCGATGAATTCGACAAGAGTCTTGAACTCGGTTTCGAGAAGGAGATGAAGAAGATAGTGGCGAGGCTCAAGAACGTCAGCCGCATCATCCTCACCTCGGCCACCCGCGCCGATGTGTTGCCGGATTTCCTGAGACTCGACAACCCGCTCACCATCGACTTCCTTGAAGACAATCAGGAACTGCGCAACCGCATACGAGTGCATCGGGTTGATTCCGACGCCAACGACAAACTCGATTCACTGCTGGTTCTTCTTCGTAATCTCACGGCGGAAGGCCATCCCGATCGCAGCATTATTTTCGTGAATCACCGTGAAAGCGCGGAGCGTGTGGCGAATTTCCTGAAGAATAACGGTTTGCCTGCTGTGCTCTATCATGGTGCCCTCGATCAGCGGGAGCGCGAACAGGCTGTGGCACGCTTCAACAGCGGCAGCAGGCCGATCCTTGTGGCAACCGACCTGGCAGCCAGAGGCCTTGATATCAAGAATGTAAGGAACATCATCCATTACCATCAGCCCCTCACTCCCGAGACATGGACGCATCGCAACGGGCGTACGGCGCGTGTTGACGCCGACGGCGACATCTTCCTGCTCGTGGGGCCGAATGAGGATATCAAGGACTATGTCTCTTTCGATGACACCCGCTATCTTGATACGGAGAAAGCCCCCGATATGTCGGCCCCCTCTGAAACACTCTTCTTCTCGGCGGGACGGCGCGAGAAACTTTCCAAAGGCGATATCCTCGGCTTCCTTGTGAAGGAGGGTGGGCTGGAGCCGGGTCAGATAGGGGTGATCGACGTGTTCGACCACTATGCGCTCGCCGCCGTGGTGAGGGATGCGGTCAAGCAGATGATGCAGCGTATCAAGGGGAAGAAAATCAAGGGTGAGAAGCGGATGATTTCACTTCTTGACTGATTCCGAAGGCTCATTTAGTGATTTTCAGGTAAAAAATATCCTTATTATAGGTATTATTTGCTGAGATTTTTGTAATTTTGTACCTGAATCGGTATACTATGTGTCTCTCCTTGATCTCGGAGAGCTTGGAAGCCGTGCGGATGCGCGGTAAAATTAGGCTAAGGTAATTAGACCAAGATAAGGAAAAATAATAACTCAAATATTAGCGAAACAAATGAGCAAAACAAAGAAATTCCTGACATGCGACGGCAATCAGGCTGCCGCGCATATCAGCTACATGTTTAGCGAGGTTGCAGCTATTTATCCCATTACTCCGTCATCCACAATGGCGGAGTATGTCGATGACTGGTCTGCTGCCGGCAGGAAGAACATCTTCGGCGAGACAGTTCTTGTCCAGGAGATGCAGAGCGAGGCCGGTGCCGCCGGCGCTGTCCATGGCTCCCTTCAGTCCGGTGCGCTCACAACGACTTACACCGCATCGCAGGGTCTCCTGCTGATGATCCCCAATATGTACAAGATCGCAGGTGAACTCCTTCCCTGTGTGTTCCACGTATCGGCCCGTACGCTTGCCTCCCATGCGCTGAGCATCTTCGGCGACCATCAGGATGTGATGTCTGCCCGTCAGACCGGTTTCGCAATGTTATGCGAGGGAAGCGTGCAGGAGGTGATGGACCTCTCCGCAGTGGCTCATCTCTCGGCGATCAAGGGCCGGGTGCCGTTCATCAATTTCTTCGACGGTTTCCGTACTTCTCACGAAATCCAGAAGATCGAGGCTCTCTCCGAAGAGGACCTCGCTCCGCTCGTGGACCGCAAGGCTCTTGAGGAATTCCGGGCCGGCGCCCTCAATCCCGACAAGCCCGTTTCCCGCGGTATGGCCGAGAACCCCGACGTGTTCTTCCAGCACCGCGAGGCAAGCAATAAGTATTACGATGCTATTCCCGAAATCGTAGAGGAATATATCAAGGAGATGAACCGTCTCACAGGCCGCAACTATGGTCTCTTCGACTATTACGGCGACCCGGAGGCCGACCGCGTCATCATCGCCATGGGTTCCGTCACGGAGGCCATCAAGGAGACAATCGACTCTCTCCGCTCCAACGGTGAGAAGGTGGGCCTCGTGGCCGTGCATCTCTACCGCCCCTTCTCCGCACGTCATTTCCTCGCAGCCGTGCCCAAGAGCGCCCGCAGAATCGCGGTGCTCGACCGCACCAAGGAGCCCGGGGCCAACGGCGAGCCTCTTTATCTCGACGTGCGCGACTGCTTCTACGGCAGGGAGAACGCCCCGCTTATCGTGGGCGGACGCTATGGCCTCAGCTCCAAGGACACCACTCCGTCGCAGATTCTCGAGGTTTATCGCAATCTCGCCGAGAAAAATCCCAGGAACGGTTTCACCATCGGTATCGAGGATGACGTGACCAACCTCTCGCTTCCCGTGATGCCCGAGGTGAATGTGGGCGGCAAGGGTATGTTCCAGGCCAAGTTCTATGGCCTTGGAGCCGACGGTACGGTAGGCGCCAACAAGAACTCCGTGAAGATCATCGGCGACAACACCGATAAGTACTGCCAGGCATATTTCGCGTACGACTCGAAGAAGTCCGGCGGCTTCACCTGCTCGCACCTCCGCTTCGGCGACGAGCCTATCCGTTCCACCTATCTGGTGAACACCCCTAACTTCGTGGCATGCCATGTGCAGGCTTATCTCCACATGTACGACGTGACACGCGGTCTCCAACCCAACGGAACTTTCCTTCTCAACACCATCTGGGAGGGCGACGAACTCGCCAGGAACCTCCCCAACAAGGTGAAGCGCTTCTTTGCTGAGAACAATATCACCGTATATTACATCAACGCCACCCGCATCGCTCAGGAAATCGGTCTCGGCAACCGTACCAATACCATTCTCCAGAGCGCGTTCTTCCGCATCACCGAGGTGATTCCCGTCGATCTAGCCATCGAGCAGATGAAGAAGTTCATCGTGAAGAGCTACGGCAAGAAGGGTGAGAATGTGGTGAACATGAACAACCAGGCCGTGGACCGCGGCGGCGAGTATCACCGTCTCGAGGTTAAGCCCGAGTGGGCATCGCTTGCCGATGATACTCCGGCTCTGGCTCCGGCCCCCGAGTTCGTGGAGACTGTTGTACGTCCCATCAACGCTCAGGATGGCGACCTGCTTCCCGTAAGCAAGTTCACCGACCGTCCCGACGGAACATGGACTCCCGGCACAGCCGCCTACGAGAAGCGCGGTGTCGCCACATTCGTCCCTGAATGGAATCCCGAGAACTGCATCCAGTGTAACCGCTGCTCCTACGTATGTCCTCACGCTGCCATCCGTCCATTTGTGCTGACTCCCGAGGAGGCCGCCAAGGCTCCATTCGGCGAGGATCACTCTGTCCCGGCCCTCGGCAAGGATTTCGTGCCCGGCAGCCGCTTCGTCCAGCAGGTCGATGTGCTCGACTGTCTCGGTTGCGGTAACTGCGTGGATGTATGTCCCGGCAAGAAGGGCAACAAGGCCCTCTCGATGCAGCTTCTCCAGACTCAGGAGTCTCAGGACAGGAACTGGGAGTGGCTCGTCAATAATGTAACCAACAAGGCCGACAGGGTTAATGTCTCCCTTAACGTGAAGAACTCGCAGTTTGCTCAGCCCCTCTTCGAGTTCTCCGGAGCATGCTCCGGCTGCGGCGAGACCCCTTACGTGAAGCTCCTCACGCAGCTTTTCGGCGACCGTGAGATCGTAGCCAACGCTACCGGATGTTCCTCCATCTACTCCGGTTCGGTGCCCAGCACTCCATACACCGTCAACGAGAAGGGTCACGGTCCGGCATGGGCCAACTCCCTCTTCGAGGACTTCTGCGAGTATGGACTCGGAATGTACATCGGTTATGAGAAACTGCGCGAGCGCGTGAAGGAAGCCGCCATCAACCTCTCCACTTCCGGCGAAGCCCCCGAGGCTACACGCGAGGCAGCGCGGCGCTGGCTCGACGGACGCAACGACGGTCCCGTTTCCCGCGTTACCGGCGAGGCTCTCGTAGAGGCCTGTCGCGAAGGAGCGGAGAAGGGATGCCCCGACTGCCGCACTGTCGTTGACCTCTCGCATTACCTCACAAAACGCAGCCAGTGGATCATCGGCGGCGACGGCGCAAGCTACGACATAGGCTTCGGCGGTCTCGACCATGTGATCGCTTCCGGAAAGAACGTCAATATCCTCGTGCTCGATACCGAGGTTTATTCCAATACCGGCGGTCAGAGCTCCAAGTCGACCCCGATCGGTGCCATCGCAAAGTTCGCCGCCGCCGGCAAACGCATCCGTAAGAAGGATCTCGGACTCATGGCCACCACATACGGTTATGTATACGTGGCCCAGATTGCCATGGGCGCCGACCAGGCCCAGACCCTCAAGGCCATCCGCGAGGCCGAGGCTTACGACGGCCCCTCGCTCGTGATCGCTTACTCTCCCTGCATCAACCACGGTATCAAGAAGGGTATGGGTCACAGCCAGGCCGAGGAACGCGACGCAGTCGACTGCGGATACTGGCATCTCTGGCGTTATAATCCCGAGCTTGAGAACAAGGGCGAGAATCCCTTCTCGCTCGATAGCAAGGAGCCTGACTGGGATAAGTTCTACGACTTCCTCAAGGGTGAGGTGCGCTTTGCATCGCTCTACAAGACGTATCCTCAGGAAGCCGAGGAACTCTTCAAGGCCGCGAGAGACAATGCCCGGTGGCGTTATAACAACTACAAGCGTCTCGCAGCCCAGAACTGGGGTGTCGATCCTGAGATGACACCCGAAGAAATCGAGCTCCGCAAGCAGGACTGATGCTGGCGTAAGACTTAATGACAGATAAAAAGAGAGCCTCCTTTCGCGGGAGGCTCTCTTTTTATCTGTCATTTTGTCGTATGTGTCAGTCTTTCAGGTAGTACTCGATGGTCGAGACTACACGTACCTTCTTAATGGAGGGGGTGTACTGGTCGCGGTCCTCGATGGAGAACTGTCCCTGGGAAGCGGATTTTATCTTGCCCAGGCGGCTATCCGAGTCCTCGGCGAATTTCTGCGCCGCCTTGCGGGCGTTCTTCGTGGCATCCGCCACCATGTCCGGCTTGATCTGGTTCAGCTCCGTGAATTCATACAGCGTCTGGTAGTTGTAGTCGCCGGCGACAATCGCGATTCCCTGCTGCATCAGCTCGGTCTGCTTGTTCATCAGCTTCTGGATCTTGGCTACCTGCGAGGATGTCACCACCACGACTGTCGTGACGTTGTAGCGGTAGGGAGGCGGGGTGCCCCCATAGTTGTCGGCCTGCATGTCCTGAACCTTCGGGGCGTTCACCTGGAACTCTTTGTCGGTTATGCCGTTCTTCTTCAGGAAGTTTACGATGGCATCATCCGTGCTCGACACCTGACTGTAGATCTGCGTCAGGTCGTTGCCCACAATCTTGCTTACTATCGGCCATGTCACCTTGTTGGCGTTCACCTCTCTCTCGCTGAGTCCGCGGACTGTCACGACGCGGGAGTTCGAGGAGATCTGGCCGAAGCCATTGCGGATGCATATGCCTAACAGGAGGAGACCGATCGCTATGAAGATTGCCGGCATCCAGGAATTCACGGCCCTGATGGGACAGGACTTTTCTACCCGAGTGTTTTCTTCGTTTTTCATATTCCTATTATTTTGAAGTGAAATTTAACCTTATAACGCTCCCCGGTGTACATTTATCAAAAAAATTTAGTAAATTTGCGGTTCAAACGCGAAATAATTATGCTTGACAAGATAAAGGCTCTCCGCGAGGAGATAAACGCTGCCATTGCATCCGACATGGAAGCGGTGGAGCAGCTGCGCATCAAATATCTGAGTAAGAAAGGTCTCGTGTCGGCTCTTATGGCCGACTTCCGTTCCGTTCCGGCTGACCAGAAACGCGAGGTTGGACAGAAAATCAACGAGTTGAAGACTTTTGCAACTGAAAAGATCAATTCCCTGCGTGACGCGTTCCTTCTCAAGGAGGATGATTCATGCGATGAACTCGACCTCACCAGGACCGCTTCGCCCGAACAGCTCGGCACCCGTCATCCGCTGTCTGTGGTGCGCAACGAGATACTGCGCATCTTCGCCGGCATGGGCTTCACCATAGCGGAAGGCCCCGAGATCGAGGATGACTGGCACGTGTTTGAAAGTCTCAATTTCCCGCCGGACCATCCCGCCCGCGACATGCAGGACACTTTCTTCATCTCGCGCGACCCGTCAGACGTGCTTCTCCGCACCCACACCTCTTCGGTGCAGACCCGCGTTATGGAACGCACCCAGCCTCCGATCCGAATCGTATGTCCGGGCCGTGTGTACCGTAACGAGGCGATATCGGCGCGTGCCCACTGCTTCTTCCACCAGGTGGAGGGCCTTTACATCGACCGCAATGTGTCGTTCGTCGACCTCAAGCAGGTCCTTCTCGGATTCGCGACGCGCATGTTCGGCCCCGACACCAAGATCCGTCTCCGTCCCTCCTACTTCCCCTTTACCGAACCATCGGCGGAGATGGACATCTCCTGCGACATCTGCGGCGGCAAAGGCTGCGCGCTCTGCAAGGGAACCGGTTGGGTGGAGATTCTCGGCTGCGGTATGGTCGATCCCAACGTGCTTGAGGCCTGCGGTATAGATCCCGATGTCTACACCGGCTACGCATTCGGCATGGGAGTGGAGCGGATCGCCAACCTGAAATACAAGGTAAAGGACCTGCGCCTCTTCAGCGAGAACGATATCCGATTCCTGCGCGAATTCGAATCCGCTCATTGATCGCGGCTCTGACGTTAAATCTAATTATAATTAAAGCGCGGGTATCGCTGTCGCGGTTTCCGCGCTTCTTTTTGACTTTGCTATGACCATAAGGCAGAGATATGAAGGAATCCTGAGGATTTTTCAGGAAACAATGCCTGATGCCGCGACGGAGCTGCATTATGACACACCGTTCCATCTGTTGCTGGCTGTGATTCTGTCGGCACAGTGTACCGACAAGCGCATCAACATGGTGACGCCGGCGCTATTCGAGCGCTTTCCCGATCCGGCGTCGCTGGCGGCGGCGAGCGAAGAAGAGGTATATGGATACATCAAGAGCGTGACCTTCCCCAACAACAAGACGCGGGCCATCATCAAGGCCGCCCGGATGATAGAGAAAGACTTCGGGGGAGAGCTCCCGTCCGATATCGACAATCTGATCAAGTTGCCGGGTGTTGGGCGCAAGACAGCCAACGTGATGCTGGCGGTAGTCTGGAACAAGGCCGCGATGGCTGTCGACACCCATGTATTCAGGGTCAGCAACCGGCTGGGACTGACGAACAACTCGAAGACCCCGCTCGAGACCGAGCGCACCCTTATGCGCCACATCCCGGAAGAGCTGGTCTCGACCGCCCATCACTGGCTGATCCTGCACGGCCGCTACATCTGCAAAGCGCGCCGCCCCGACTGCCCGAACTGCCCCCTCACCTCCTACTGCAAGACCTTCGAGGGCACCGGCCGATAAGCCGCGAGCAAAGCCCGCGGCACCGAACCGCCATCCGGCTGCCCGGCTGCCTTCTCCGGCTCTGCCCGGCTGCCTTCTCCAGCTCTGCCCGGCTGCCTTCTCCGGCTCTGCCCGGCTGCTTGCGGCTTTCTTCGGTGAGGCTTTGCCGCGCAGCTTTGGCTGCCGGATGGCGGTTCAGTGCCGGCGGCTTAGCCGCCGGTTTGCCCGGCTTTGCTGCAGGGATGCCCCGGCTTTGCGCTTTTTCTCTCCCTTGCTCTTGCTTTTTTCGCTTTTTGTGCTTATTTTTGCCCGAAATCTTGGTAATTGTTTGTGTTTATGAGTGATGGCGAGGTCCGGTATCAGGTCAGGCCTAATCTTTTGCGGAGGGCTAATTGGCATGACTATACTTCCAGGTGCATCTATATGATCACGCTGGTAAAGTCTCCGCATGTCCCTGAGCTCGCTTCCATCATCCACCCTTCTCCGGATATTTACCGCTCCGAGCGCACCGAGGCCGGACTGGTGGCTTCCCGCTTTCTTGAGTCGATGTTCAGGTTTCATGAGGCGTTGAAGGTCTGGAAGTATGTCGTGATGCCGGACCATGTCCATTTTGAGCTGTTCGTCGAGCGTGAGCTTCCTTATCCTGTCGGCCGGTTTATCGGCGAGTTGAAGGCATCCTGCACTACCGCCTGGCGCGAGCGGACAGGTCGCGGCGAGCCTTTCTTCAGCCCCGGTTTCCATGATAGGATTGTGTCGCATCAGGGGCAGGCCGCCATTCTGCGGAAATATATTGCCGACAATCCCCGTCGCCTCTGGATAAAGCGCCATAATCCGGATCTGTTCATGCGCCGCCATCGCCTCTCTATCGCCGGTCAGGAATATGAGGCTATCGGCAATATCTTTCTCCTTGACGATATGGATCTGCAGGCAGTGCGTATAAGCCGGCGCTTCTCGCCGGAGGAACTGCGCGGGCGCAAGCTCTGCTGGCTGCGCACCATAGAGAACGGCGGAGTCCTCGTCTCGCCGTTCATCAGCGCTGCCGAAAAGCGGGTCCGTGATTATGCCTTCGCCAATGACGGGCGGCTGATACTGATAGAGCAGAATGGATTCAGCCCGCGCTATAAGCCAACAGGCCAGTATTTCGATTTGTGCGCGGCGGGGCGGTTGCTGATGATCGCTCCGGTGGAATACAGCACAGCTAAAATCGAGCTTACGCGCGACTGGTGTCTGCGCCATAACGGACTCGCGGAGCAGATAGCGGCGCGAAACTGCCGGCTAACCGGCGAGGTAGGCTTTGTATGACATGGCTTCGCGCCGCGTGGCGGGGCGCTCTTTGCGCGCGGGGCGTTTGCTCATCAGCGCGTCGAGGCTGAAGAGGCCCGGTCCGGCTATGGCTACCGTCGCGTAGAGGAGCGCGGAGAGGATGGCGGTCTCGTCGAGGGCTCCGGCGAGTACTGCCACTATCGCCTGTCGGGCGGCTATGACGGTTGCGGCCGTATTGACCGGACGCGTCATGAATCCGATTATGGTGGAGGCTCCGGCTGCTATGGCCACTATCGCGGGAAAAGTCATGCCTCCGGTCGATGCGAAGAGAGCGACGGCGATGAGGATGCTTCCGACCACCAACCGGATGACAAGCATTTTCTTTGAGGAAGACTTACCGGTCTTTGGTCCGACACCAAGCAGAAACTGAGCTACGGGCAAAGCACGGGGAGTTGCGGAGGTGGTGGCCAGTATGCGGCGCCCCAGAGTGCCTGGAGCGAGACTGGCCTCAAGCATCGACCCGAGGGTTTTCTGCGCGGGATTCACTGATATCACTTTCGCTCTGTTCATAACTTAGTGGTTTTTTAGCCGATTATACGACTTATCAACAACTTGGGAGGGGTAATTGTTGCACCGAAAATAAAAAATTACCACTAAAAAATTCCATAATTACAAATTATTTCTTAAATTCGCGATAGGAACGCCGGGCAAGCCCCATTCAGCGTGTCCGGTCGCTAAGACCCCTTCCCATAAAATGAAAAGAACAGGAAAACTATATTTCAGGTACGGCACGATGGGCTCGGCAAAGACTGCCCTGCTGCTCACCACTGCATATAACTTCGAGGAACGCGGCATAGCGTACAAGTGCTTCAAGCCGGTGGTCGACACCCGCGACAGGAAGAATGTGATACGCAGCCGTATCGGCATAGAGCGCGAGTGCTCCTGGATCTACTCCGACAGCAATCTCTACGACATGATCCGCGAGATAGCCCGGAATTCCGGCACCCTGCCGGAGTGGGTGCTCGTCGATGAGGCGCAGTTCCTCAGCGCGGCGCAGGTCGATGAACTTGCCCGGGCCGTGGATGATTTCGGCATCAACGTGATCTGTTACGGCCTGCGCACGGATTTCCGTACCAATCTTTTCGAGGGTTCCCGGCGCCTTTTCGAGATTGCCGACACCATCGACGAGGTTAAGTCCACCTGTACATGCGGACGCAAGACTATAGTCAACGCCCGGGTCAATTCGCGGGGCGAGATCATCACCGAGGGAGAGGTCGTGGAGATAGGCGGCAACGACAAGTATGTGGCCGTATGCCGCAACTGCTGGCGCAATAAGAGGATTGAGCAGATGCGAAACGGACAGCTGCCGCTCAATGTCTGATTTTGATTTTTGAATTATAATTGCTGATTGCAAATTACTAATTGATAATAAGATCTATATCATGAAAGAAGAACAGATAGACAGTATAATCAGGCTGATCAAGCGGGAAGTGGTTCCTGCCATCGGCTGCACCGAGCCGGCGGCGGTCTCGCTGTGCGTGGCAAAGGCAACCGAGACCCTCGGAAAACGTCCCGAGAAGATAAATCTCAGACTCAGCGGGAACATCATCAAGAACGCCATGGGAGTAGGCATCCCGGGCACCGGCATGATCGGTCTGCCGATTGCGGTGGCTCTCGGCGCTCTTGTCGGTAAGTCGGAATATGGCCTTGAGGTGCTTCGTGATGTAGACAGCGCTGCCATAGAGGCCGGCAGACAGTATATCGCCGAAGACCGGATACGGATCGATCACCACAAGAATCCCCCGTCAATCCTTCATATAGAGGTCGAGGCTGAGGCTGATGGCCATAAGGCCTTTGCCGTCATATCCGGCTCCCATACCAATTTCATCCGCATCGAGAAGGATGGCGAGGTTCTCTTCGAGAAGAGCTGCGATCAGGCTGCTGCCGGCGAGTGCGACGAGGAACTCAACGAGGCTGCGGTATATGAATTCGCGACAACCGCGCCCATTGAGAAAATCCGCTTCATCCTCGAGGCTGCGACAATGAACCGTCATGCCGCTGAACTGGCCCTCAACAAGAATTTCGGTCACTGTCTCGGAAGTGTGATCCGCAGCGATGGGCGCCGCATTTTCGGCGATACACCCCTTGAGAGAATCATTTCGACGACATCAGCCGCATGCGACGCCCGCATGGGGGGCGCGCCGGTGGCCGTTATGTCGAACTCCGGCTCCGGCAACCAGGGAATCACCACCACTCTCCCCGTGGCCTGCTATGCCGAGGAGATCGGTGCCGATGACGATACACTCGCCCGCGCCCTTATCCTCAGCCATCTCACCAGCATCTACATCAAGCAGAGCCTCGGACGCCTTTCGGGCCTCTGCGGATGCGTCACCGCCTCCACCGGTGCGGCCGCCGGTGTAACCTGGCTCATGGGCGGCAAATATGACGAGGTATGCGCAGCCATCAAGAACATGGTGGCAAATCTGACCGGCATGATATGCGACGGTGCCAAGCCCGCGTGTGCCATGAAGATCGCCTCCGGGGTGTCTACCGCAATGATGTCCGCCCTGCTTGCCATGAACGGCAAGTGCGTATCCTCGCAGGAAGGTATCGTGTGCGACGATATCGACACCACGATCCACAACCTTACCTCCATCGGCCGTGACGCCATGACTGAGACAGACCATCTTGTCCTCGACATCATGGTCAGCAAATAAATGAACCCTAAACGCGGAACGCGGGAAACCTTACCATGCGTTCCGCGTTTTTATATTTGAACGAATCCAGATGAAAAAGAAAAGCACCCCTATAGTAGCCCTCGCCGGCATCCTCGCCTTCGCTTTCGGTTCCTGCCGTAAGGAGAGCGAACTGACAGTGAACTTCCCCTCCAAGTTCGAGGGAAAAAGTGTGGAATTAATCAGTCTTCTCGACTCTGTGTGCGTCGACAGCGCAACGGTGTCAGAAGGTGTGGCGCGTTTCTCTGTGTCTTCCGGCGACAGGCCGGTCTTCATGCAGGTGATGGTTGACGGCCGGGTGCGGGCCTACTATGTGTCGGAACCGGGCCATGCCGTGGCCGACACCTTGGGCAATGTGACCGGTACGCCGCTCAACGACAAGGTGTCGGAGCTGATGCTTCAGCTGGATTCAGTGGAGAATCTCGAGGACCCGCGGGCCTATCCTGAATTTGTCGAGCGGATGTACAATGAGAACAAGGACAACGTGATAGGGGATTACCTCGGCGTGGAATGGCTCAAATGGGCGGCTCCCGAGCGCGTTGACAGCATGCTCGCCGTAGCGCCCGAGGCTTTCCGCACAGCGCGCCGCGTGAAATATTACGAAGCGTTCGCCCGGCACCGCGCGGCCACAGCCCCGGGCAGGAAGTATATCGATTTCAAGGGTGAGACCGAGAAGGGCGTTCCACAGAACCTCTCCGCACTTGTGAAGCCGGGCCGATACACTCTGGTGGACTTCTGGGCGAGCTGGTGCCCATACTGCATCAAGGAATTGCCCGCTCTCGCCGAGCTGCGTGAGAAATATTCCGGCAAGGGATTCGAGATCGTCAGCGTGGCAGTGCGCGACACCACCGAGGACACCAAGGTGATGGTGAAGAAGCGCGGTATAGACTGGCCGGTACTCTACAACACGCAGAAGGTGCCTTACGATATCTATGGCTTTACGGGAATCCCGCACCTGATGCTTATCGGCCCCGACGGCACAATCATCTCGCGTGGCGAAAGCCCCGCGCAGATCGACGCGCGCCTGCAGGGTCTACTTTCCGATAATGCCGGAAAGTAATGACATAGCGATAACTATTTAAAAATCAATTAACTCCAAAATACTATGGAATCCACTAAAGACTACGGCCCGCGCTCACTCAACGCGCTGATTCATAAGGCAGTCACTGACAACTGGGACCGCATGGCCCTCACCGACATGGGAGGGATGAACTATCAGTACAAGGATGTGGCCCTCTGGATAGAGAAGCTGCACATCATCTTTGAGGAGGCCGGTGTCGGCAAGGGGGACAAGGTGGCGATATGCGGCAGGAATTCCTCCAACTGGGCGGTGGTGTTCCTCTCCTGTCTCACGGCTGGAGTCGTGGCCGTGCCTATCCTCCATGAGTTCAAGGCCGACACCATCCATCATCTCGTGAACCACTGCGACGCTAAGCTGCTTTTCGTGGACGCCGCCATCTGGGAGGACCTCGACGAGAAACTCCTGCCCGGACTTACCGGCGCGATCTATATCAGTGAGTTCGGAATGCCCCTCTCCCGCAGCGAGCGTCTCACAGATGCGCGCAACAACCTCAATACCCTCTTCGGCAGGCGCTATCCCTCCAATTTCACCAAGGAGAATGTCGACTATTTCCACGACACCCCGGAGGATCTCGCCATCATCAACTACACCTCCGGCTCAACCGGAATGTCGAAGGGCGTGATGCTGCCGTTCCTCAGCATCTGGAGCAACATCCGCTACTGTCTTGACAACCTCCTTTTCCTGAAGCCGGGCGACGGCATGGTCAACATGCTGCCGCTCGCCCACCTCTACGGCATGGTCATCGAGATGCTCAACCCCTTCTGCCATGGATGCCACTGCCATTTCCTTACTCGCGTTCCCTCTCCGAAGATCATCCTCGCGGCGTTCGCCGAGGTGAAGCCGAAGATGATCATCACGGTACCGCTTATCCTGGAGAAGATCATACGCAACAGGGTGTTCCCCATGCTTGAGAAACCGCTGATGAAGTTCCTGCTGAAAGTGCCCTTCGTCGACGACCGTCTGCTTGCCAAAGTGAAGGATGGCCTCATGGAGGCGTTCGGCGGCAATCTTGTGGAGATCATCATCGGCGGGGCGCCGCTAAACGCCGATATCGAGTCTTTCCTATACAGGATCGGTTTCCCTGTCACTGTGGGTTACGGTATGACAGAATGCGGTCCGCTCATCACCTACGCACCGGCATGGGAGTCGAAGCCGCGTACCGTAGGACGCGTGGTGGACCGTATGGAGGCCCGCATTGATTCCGTCGATCCGTTGACTGTCCCAGGCAATATCCTCGTCAAGGGAGACAACGTGATGAAGGGTTACTACAAGAACGAGAAGGCCACACGCGAGGTCTTCCCCGATGATTCCGGCTGGATGAATACCGGAGACATGGGACTTTTCGACGAGGAGGGATATGTCACCGTATGCGGACGCTCCAAGACCATGATTCTCGGAGCGTCGGGCCAGAACATCTATCCCGAGGAAATCGAGCAGAAGCTCAACAACCTGCCGTATGTCAACGAGTCGCTGGTGATAGATGACGGCGGGGCGCTCGTGGCCCTTGTGCATCCCGATTTCGATTCGGCCCGCGCGCAGGACATCGATCAGGAAAACTTATCCCGCATAATGGACCAGAACCTCGCCCAGCTCAACAGCGAGATGCCTGCCTACAGTAAGGTGAAGCGCATCAAGATCATGGAGGAAGAGTTCGAGAAAACCCCGAAACGTTCCATCAAGCGCTTCCTCTACCAGCCCTGATACGTCGGTTCATTCGGCAGAGATCAGGCCTCTGCATGCATACAAAAAGTAATCCGGCTTCCCGAAAGAGGCCGGATTCCTTTTGTGCGCGTGATAGGACTCGAACCTACACGACTTTCGTCACCAGATCCTAAGTCTGGCGCGGCTACCAATTACGCCACACGCGCTGGTTTCGGCTGCAAAGATAGCAAAAATATCCTTTGCAGCCAAAACTTTTTATCATATTGTCTGTGTCACGGGCCAGACGAAGGCGCGCAGACCGAGTTTCGGCTTGGCGTCGTCGAGGGCCTTGAGGCGGTCGAGGAGGGGCTGGAGCCTTTCGTCCTCCACCATCGTCAGCATCGCCTGGGCGAGTGCCGGCCAGGCGTGGGTGCCGTAATGCGGGTCGCCGGTTTTGGATCCACGCCCCTGGACTTCGCCGAAACTGGTGAAGCCCCGGCAGCTCGAGCGGTCGAGCGCGTCGATTATGTTCTCGTGGTGGGCCTGGTCGTATGCTATGAAAACTGCTTGCATCTTTTTTGGTATATTTAGGAGAGGAAGACCGGAGCCTCCCTCTCCGGGTTATTATTCTGCCGATGTCTGTTTCTCAAGGAGTCGGCGGCGCTTGCGGCGGATGTTTTTCACGCCGTTGCTTGCGAAGACGCAGTAAAGCGTGGGCACGAAGAGCAGCGTGAGGATGGTGGAGAAGGTCAGACCTCCGATCACGGCCACACCCATCGGGCGCCAGAGCTCGGAGCCCTCGCCCGTACCAATCGCCATCGGCACCATACCGAGGATGGTGGTCAGGGTGGTCATCACAACAGGGCGTAGACGCGAGCGTCCTCCGTCGATCACGGCACGGCGTATCGACATGCCGCGCTCTCGGTTCAGCGTTATGTAGTCGATGAGCACGATACCGTTCTTCACCACGATACCGATAAGCATGATGGCTCCGATCATCGACATGATGTTGAGCGTATGTCCGGTGATCCAGAGGATGAGGAACACTCCTGAGAACGCGAACAGAAGGGATGTCATGATGATTCCCGGGTAGGTGAAGCTCTCGAACTGTGCGGCCATCACGATGTAGACCAGTACGATGATGAGCAGACCGAGCGAGAGCAGGTCGGAGAATGAATCCTGCTGGTCCTCGTAGGAACCGGCGAGCTCTATCGATACTCCTGCCGGCAGATGGATGTCGGCCATCTGGGCCTGGGTGGCAGTGACGACATCACTCATCGGCACTCCGTCGACCACGGCCGATACCGTGATGAGTCGCTCGCGGTCCTTACGCTCGATGGTAGGCGGCGTGAAGCGCTCGACTACCGTGCCCAGTTCTTTCAGACGCACTCCCTGGCCCGATGAGCCGTATATCACGATGTTCTCGATGTCGGAGATCTCCGTGCGGTTCTCGGGCGCGTACATCACCTTCACGTCATACTCCTCGCCATCCTCGCGGTACTGTGTGGCTGTCGCGCCGTTGATGCGGTTGCGCAGGTAGAATGCCGCGGTCTGGAGGTTGATGCCGTACATGGAGAGTTTCTCGCGGTCGAAATCAACCTGGTATTCCGGCTGGTAGTCGGAGCGGGAGATACGCACGTCGGCCGTACCGTGCACTCCCTTCAGGATCTGGACGAGCATTCTCGCCACGGAGTCGGTCTCCTCGAAATCATAGCCGTAAATCTCATAGTCGAGGGTGGACTGGCCTCCCATGCCGCCGCCACCGCCGCCGACGTTCACCTGAACCTTGCGGAAGTCGGGGTAACTCTCCTGGATATCCTTACGCATCGAGGCTGCGATCTCCTGGATGTTGCGGTCGCGCTTGTCGGAGGGAGAGAGGCGGATGTTCATGCTGATGATGTGCGGGCCGTTGTCGGAGAGCGAGGCGAACGTGTTGTCGGAGCTTGCCGGACCCACAGTGTAGGAACTCACCTCTATCTCCGGGTATTTGCTGCGCCAGAGGCTGTCGAGCGATGATGTCACCTCCTGGGCGTATTCCACGCGCGAGCCGATAGGCAGCTGCAGGTTGACGCCGATTCGGCCGTTGTCCTGCGTCGGGAAGAACTCCGTGCCGACACCCTTCATCAGGAAGATGGAGCCTATGAAGATGCCGAGACAGATCAGGATCGTCACGGTGCGGTGGCCGACAACCGTGCGGAGAAGACGGGCATAGCCGTTGTCGAACGAGTCAAGGCCGCGGTTGATATACTTGAAGAGACCCTTGCTCGGCTTGCCGTCGTTGCGGAGCCGGAGCCACTGCGAGCAGAGCATCGGAGTGAGCGAGAGGGCGCAGGTGGTGGAGATGATCATCATGATGGTCACCATCCATCCGAGCTGGCGGAACATCACTCCGGTCATGCCGGTGACGAGCGTCAGCGGGAAGAACACCGCGATAAGCGTAAGAGTGGAGGCGATGACGGAGATGGCCACCTCGTTGGTGCCGTGTACCGCAGCCTGCTTCGGATGCGCGCCGCGTTCTATATGGGTCGTGACGTTCTCGAGCACCACGATGGCATCGTCCACCACCATGCCGATCGATATCGAGAGGGCCGACAGCGAGATGATGTTAAGCGAGTTGCCGGTGGCGTAAAGGTATATGAACGAGGCGATGAGCGATACCGGGATGGTGATCACGATGATGAGCGTGGCTCGCCAGCGTCCGAGGAATAAGAACACCACGAGGGTCACGAAGAGGAGGGCGTAGAGCACGGTCTCAACCAGCGAGGAGATGGTGTTTCGGATGTTGTCTGAGGTGTCGACGATCACGCCGAGCCTGATGTCGGAGGGCAGGTTCTTCTCCAGACGGGGAAGCATCTCCTTCACTTTGTCGGAGATCTGCACGGAGTTTGCGCCGCTCTGCTTCTGGATCACGATGATGGCACCCTCCTGGCCGTTGATGTACGACTGCTGGGTGCGCTCCTCGAGGCTGTCCTCCACGCGGGCCACGTCATGGAGATAGACGGTCTTCCCCTGGAAGGAGCCGACGGGTATGTCGCGCAGCTGTGACGCGTCCTCGAACTCGCCCTGCACGCGGAGTGCGTAAGTGTTGGAGCCGATGTCGAACGAGCCGCCGGGCACGTTGCGGTTCTCGGCGCCGATCACGCTGGAGAGCTGCTCCACGGTCATGTTGTAGGCTTCGAGGCGGTTGGGGTCGGCGTAGACGTGGATCTCGCGCTTTGGCGCGCCGGAGATCGACACGGTGCCGACACCGTCGATACGCGCCAGCGGGTTGGCTATGTTCTCGTCGAGGATCTTGTAGAGCCCCGGAAGACTCTCCGACGCCTGCACCGACAGCAGGCAGATAGGAATCATGTCGGTGGAGAACTTGAAGATGATCGGGTTCTGCGAATCATCTGGGAGCATCGACTCTACCATGTCCAGCTTGTCCCTGACATCGTTTGTGAGCACGTCTATGTCGTATCCGTATTCGAATTCAAGCGTTATCACCGAGGTGTTCTCGCGCGAGGTGGAGGAGATATGCTTCAGGTGCTCCACCGAGTTGAGCGCGTTCTCGAGGGGTTTGGTCACGTTCTGCTCTATATCCTTGGCGCTTGCTCCGGGGTACATCGTGATCACCATGATGGTGTTCGTATCGATGTCCGGATACAGGTCGATCGGGAGCTTCGTCAGAGAGAAGAGACCCAGGATGATCACTGTCACGAACACAAGGAGCGTGGTGATCGGGCGTTTTACCGCCGAACTGTATAGACTCATCTGAATAAGTTTATTCTTGTCGTCAGGCTGCGTGCCTGCGCGTTTGTTTCTATTCGTCAGGCGTGGGCCTGCGCGGTATTATTTAGCTATGTTCACTTTTGCGCCGTTGGAGAGCTGCGCGTGGCCGTTCACCACCACCTGCGCGCCCGACTCCACGCCGGAGATGAGCTCGTAGCGGTCGCCGAGCCTCTGGCCTAATTCCACCTTGCTGTACTTCACCGTGCCGTCTTTCTGATATACGTACACATAGTGGTTGCCTGACCCCTGCTGCTTCACCACGGCCTTGTCGGGCACGACCACGCGGTCGGCCTTGCCGAGGTTGAGGTGAACGCGTCCGAACATGCCGGGGAGGATCTTGCCGCCGGGGTTGGGAAGTGTTATCTCCACGCCGAAGGTGCGGGTGGCTGCGTCGACGGTAGGCATGATGGCGGCCACGCGTCCCAGGAAGGTCTCGTCGCCGTAGGTGTCGAAGGTTACGGTTGCCGGCATTCCTTTGGTGATTCGGGGCAGCTCGCTCTCTGTGGCGTTGATCACGATCTTGACGGGATTGGTGCGGGCCACTGTGAGGATCGGAGACTGGCCGGGCATGTCGCCCGGGTCATAGTTGCGTTTGGTTACCACTCCCGAGATGGGCGATGTGAGCACGGTGTTCTCTCGGGCGTTGCGCAGGGCGCGCTGCGCCGTGGCGAGGGCGTTCTTGGCGTTGATGAGCTGTATCTCCATCTGGTCTACCTGCTGCTTGGTGCCGCCGCCTATCTTGTAGAGCTCGAGGGCGCGGTTGTAGTTCACCTCGATATTCTTGAGGCTTGCCTTGGCGTTGTCCACCTGTGTCTCGTAGCTGAAGAGGCTCACGTCGTCGAGCACCACGAGGCGCTGCCCCTTGCTGACGTTCTGGCCTTCGTCCACGAGTATCTGCTTGATGCGGGTGGGGGTGGATGATACTATGTTGTTGAACACTTCAGGCTCCACAGTGGCTGTGTACTGGGCGTCCTGGTTCACGGTTTCGTTGTGTACAGTCTGGAGCCGTACTGTCGGCACTGTCTCCGTATTGGCTGTCTCTTCGGCTTTCTTGCCGCCGCCGTTGCATCCGGCAAGCACCAGAAGCGAGAGGAGCGGGAGGATAAACTGTTTTTTCATGAGTTTGTATGGTCTTATTTTGCGGTATTGTACTGTGCGATTCCGAGAGCGTCCTCGCGGCCGAGGAGCGTGTCGAGTTCGCTGGTCGACACAAGGTAGTTGTATATGGCCTGCAGGTACGCGAGCTGTGCCGAGGTGTTGGCGAGCTCCGCGTCGCGCAGGTCGAGGTAGGAGGCCGCTCCTATCTCGAAGCTTTTCTGCATTATCTCATTGGCCTTGGCTGCCTGACGCACGCCTTCCTCGCTCGAGGAGATCTGGCGCACCTCCTTGTCGATGTTGTCGAGTGCGAGTCTCACCTGCATCCTCAGCGCGCTCTCCGCATTCTCGCGGTTGAGCTGCAGTTCCTTATACTGTATCTCGGCCTGTTTCACTGCATTGAGACGTCCGAGACCGTTGAATATCGGCACTGAGAGCGCCAACGAGACGGTTGAGTAGGGGTTGAAGCGCTGATCGCGGAAGGCGTTGCCGGAGCTCATCGCGTTCCAGTTCATATTGTAGGTTGCCGCGAGCGATGGAATCCATGCGAACTTCTTGAGCGTGAGATTCTGCTTGAGTAGTTTGTCCTGGATGGCGAGGGTGCGCATAGTGGTGTTGTCCTTGAGCGACATGCCGGAGGCTCCGAGCGAGTATCCGTACATCTCGCGCTGCATGTCGCGGAGCGTCACGTCGGGACGTATCTCCACGGCATCGTCCATTCCCATCAGCACCTTGAGCTGGAGCGCGCACTGACGGATGGCGATGTCGGCCTGCAGGAGTTCCGGCTCGAGGTTCTTGACTGCCACCGAGGTGCGTAGCACATCGTACTCCGATGCGGTACCGGCGGCGAACTGCTTCTTGTATATATCGGCGTTGGTGATTGCCACGTCATAGTTGGCTCGGACCACGTCTCGCGAGGCGATGGCAAGAAGCCAGGAGTAGTATGCCTTGTTCACGTTGTTGACCATGTCGAGCCGCGAGCCGCGCGCCTCTTCGAGCGTGGCGAGGATCTGGGTATCGCTTATCTGAATCGCTTTCCAGAGGGTGGCGTTCACTAAGGGCATCGCGGCGCTGAACCCGAGGTTCCATACGTTGTCGGTACCCATCTTGAACTGCTGTGACTGTCCCCCCATGTTCATGGAGATGGTCTGTAGCTCTATGGCGCGCTGGTACGCCGCCTGGAAGTCGATGGATGGATAGAGGCTGCCGGTGGTCTCGCGTCTCGCGTAGACCATCCGCTTCACTTCCAGGTCTGCCACCTTGATGGTGGGGTTCTCACTGAGTGCTATCTCCACGCATTTGTTGCGTGAAAGCGTCAGCGTGTCCTGCATGGCGTACGAAGTCCCGGTGAACAGGAGGGCCGTAAGCAACGCCGTGAGAAATCTTGTTGATGATGTCATGACTCTTATTTTGATTTTATCCTTGTTTTCTTAAGTCTGTTGCGGAATTGTTCGTGACCTTATTCCGCAGGCTGGAATCGCCTCTCTCTTTCTGAGATTTGTCAAGTATCACTGCGGGAGTGTGCGGGCTTATGAACCTGTGGCTGATTTTGTCGAGCTGGTACATGCCCTTGTGTGAGGCGATGCAGCGGAGGAAGCCGATGCCGATGGTGCCGAGAGCTTCTCCGAGACTTATTCCGGCCGGGAAGAATTCCTCCATGCGCTTGAGGCTTTCCATCTGCACGCGTACCATATCGATCGTGACGGGATAGTTCACGTCGGTACGGAACACTCCCTGACGGACCCCTTCCTGGCATGCTTCGAGCATATATTTCGAGAAATGGGCCGATGATTCGTATTTGTCTCGCAGCGCGTGGTAGCGTACGTCCATGTCGAAGAAGAATTTGGGATTGACCTCGCTTATGAATTCTATGTGGTACAGAAACACATTGGCGATGGCTTCCATCATGTTGGCCGTGCGGCTCACGATCTCCTTGATCTTGGCTCCGTGTATTGTGCGGTGGCTGACGATCACTTCTGCCAGCATCTCGTCTTTGCTTCCGAATATCTCGTAAAGGGTACGTTTGGACATGCCGAGGCGCTGGGCTACGTAGTCCATCGTCGTGGCCTTAGGTCCCTTCCGGATTATGATGGAGAATATCGCGGCTACAAGACCGTCGTATTGCTCCTTGGTTAAATCTGTCTTCTGCATCTTGATGGTTCTGTCGTTGATCGCTTTCTCGGTCTCTTCCCCTGATCCTTTCATCCGGAGATGGCTTCATATATATCTTCATATATAAAGTGTAATCCGGGAAATAGGACCGTTACGGTTTCGGGTTGCAAAATTAATAAAAAACTCAAAAACCGCAAAACGTTTTTTGAGTTTTTTGCATTCCTCCCAATCGTGTGGTCGATTTCCATTAATGACGCTATTGCACTTTTCTCTGCAATTTAGGTGCTCTTAAAAAATGTTTGCATATTTTAATAATAATTTTTTGGATATTTGGAAACAATTATGTTACTTTGCAACCGAAAAACCGGCTTCTACGTCTGCGTCTGTCCGCGGTCATCCGCGAAGACCGGAATTATCAATCCAATGCCTTATACAACAACTTTAAAACAGTATTATACAACATGCAATCGAGATTACTATTATCAGCAGTTCTTGCATCCGGAGTCGTGACAGCCGGAGCAGCAGAGTTCTACACCACCGATAAGCTCGGTGAAGTCTATGGAGTGTCCGATAACGGAAGATATGCCGCTATCGCCGACATAGAGAATCAGGTCTCCTATCTCTGGGATTCCGAGAATCCGACGGAGTTCACACTTCTGGAAGGTCTCTATGCGAAGTCGGAGGCATACGATGTCTCTGACGGCGGTATGATCGTCGGCTCGGTATACAATGCCGGCAAATGGATTCCAGCCTACACCGACGAGAACGGCGACTGGCAGCTCCTCCCCGTGACCGCGAACTTCATCAATATCGGGTACGCGACCAACGTGACTCCCGACGGCAGCATAATCGTTGGCTATATGACCGACAAGGATCCCGATCCAATGAATTCGTCCGGCAAGCGCAACTATCCCTGCAAGTGGACCAAAGGTGCCGACGGCAGCTGGGAGCTCACCTCCTACAACACTATCGATATCCCTGACCATCAGGGTTTCTTCACTACCTGCTTCCTCCAGAAGGACGGGCATGAAATCATCGGCGGATATGTCTTCACCAACTGGGGCGGCGTGACCAACGTGCTCCTCGTGGACGGCGAGCTCAAGATCTGGAACAAGATGGAGTGGCGAATGAATCCCTGGATATACAAAGGCAAGTATGAGGGTACCGACGAGAACGGCAAGCAGATCTGGCTCGACGATCCCAACGACCCCCGCGTGAACAAGTATCCCGAGGCGTATATCGACGGTTTCTACGAGGGCAACGGTGGAGAGGAGGATATGTTCTCCGGCGCGTTCTTCGATTGCGATCAGTTCGGTAACTTCTTCGGAAGCCGCACACAGGTGCGCGATGTGCAGGATGACGGCACGGGCCGCCTTCTCCACGGCGCTTCCTATTATGATTTCAACAACGACAAATTCTATGATTACAACGGCGAGGATCCTACTCTCGGCAAGCAGAAAGCCTTCAGCACCGGTCTCGGCAAAGACTATATCTTCCTTGGCGGCGACAAGGTGCTCGTAGACGGAAAAGAGGAATCCATGACCAAAAAATGGGGCTTTTCCTCAAACCAGACCATTACCGGAGTGATGAAGCGTTCCGCTGACGGAAAAGTACTCGGAGGCATCACTCAGGAGTTGAATCCCGCTACCGGAGAATACCAGTACAGTCCCTTCATGCTCATTCTTGACGAGCCTCTCATCACCCTTGTCGGTGTGGAGAATGTCGAAGGCGAGTCTACCACGGTGGGAATTTCCACAGAGCCCGGTATGATTCGCGTGTTTGGCGCGTCGGAGGTCGCTGTATATGACCTCAATGGCCGTCTCGTGGGCAATTCCGGCGCCAACGCGGTAGCTCCCGGTATCTACGTGGTCAAGGCTGACGGAACGACTCGGAAAGTCGCTGTCAAGTAAGCGGCCTGATTCAGGCCATGTCTTGTCGGTATCGTGGGTCATGATACCGGATAAGTCTTGAAAATTTGTAATAATCTCCTCAAATCCTCAAAAATGAAATCAAGAGGAATAGTATCTATCTTAATGGCGTTGCCGGTGTGCATGAGTGCATCGGCCGCCATATATTTTAAAGCGGACTTTTCTTCGGGTAAATTCCCGGCCGATATCTCGATCTCTGACGAAGACGGCCTGGCATATGCCGAAGTATATGGCGTGGAACTTCCCGAGAACGGATGGATGGTGTCGGCGGTGGGCTCCAGGGGCTTTGCTGCCGTCAGTCCGACCCGAAGTCTTGAGGGAGGCGTGCAGAAGAACAGACTCAGCACCGGTTTCTTCAACGTGGCCGAGAATGGCGCCGTGCTCCGCTGGGCCGGAAAGTCGATTCTCCCCGATATCGCCGAGAGATATCTCGTGCAGGTTTCGGAGGAAGGCTCGGGAAGCTACAGAACCATCGCGGAAGTCAATGGAGAGAACTATGACTGGACTTTCCATACTGTTTCTCTCGACGAGTTCTCAGGCAAGGACATCTCGGTCTCGTTCGTGACCGACAGCGGTGACGGTTTCATGGTGGCTCTCGACGATATCATGGCCGGAGTGCCGGATGACGTGATGCTTGCTGCAGGAAATGAGACCCTTGTCTATTATGGAGCTGTGGCCGATGCCACTGTCAGAGTTTCGGTGACTAATTTCGGCAAGGACCTCGATATCGCTTCATTTGTCTGCAAGGCAGATGGAAAGACAGTGGGGGAGACCGCTTTCGGCAAAACCCTTTCACATGGTAAAAGTGTGTATGCGGAGGTGACCGTCCCCCTTGAGAGGGACGTGCGGATGCAGTACCGGATGTATGCCGTGGATTCGGAAGGGAAAGAGACCGCGCTCTGTTCCGGCGACCTCTTCAGCAGTGCGTACGAAAGAACGCTTCTGCTCGACAAGGGTACGGGGATGTGGTGCAACAATTGCCCGAAAGGAATCATCACGGCCAACGGCATGAAGCGCCGTTTCGGCGACAACCTCGTGATTATCGAGACGCATGCCGCTCCGGACCGTCTGCAGTGCGAGGAATACTGGCCCGGTCTGAAATTCTATGCCGTGCCCTATATGATGCTCGACCGGAACCGTCAGTCGGCCGGAGAGCTTGACAAGAATTTCGACAAGGAATACTGGGCTCCGGTCAAGGCCGAGATCGTTCCGGTTTCCTGCGGAATCGGCGGCGATATGGCTACGATCGGTTTTAAGGTCCGTTTCGCGGACGATACCGATAACGCCGCAGACCGATACCGCATCGGGTACGCCGTGACGCGTCTTTCCTTCCCGGAATCCGTAAAGAAGATTTTCTATCAGCAGAATAGCGTGCAGTCTACGAAATATGACGAGTATTTCTTCCTTCCGAGCAACATTCCCGCCGAACTCGTCGACTTCCATGACGTGACCGTCGGCGGCCAGTTCGCTTTCGACGGTATCGAGAACTCGCTTCCCGCCTCATTCAGCGCCGGTGTATATGCCGATGCTTCGCTGGAAATGTATTGTCCCGATCAGCTTGAGGACATCAAGCGTGGCCGGGTGGTGGCTTACATTCTCGACACCGAGACCGGACGGGTGCTGAACTGCACCGCTGTCCCTCTTGACGGGAATTTCGTTTCCGGTATCGAGAATCCGGGCGCCGATTCGGATGCATCTTCCTCTCTCGGCATACGGAACACCGCTTCAGGCGAATTCATCCTCGCTCTCGGCCCTCCGGAGACCGATTTCATATTCGAGCTGCGCGACATGGCCGGAAGGCTCCTATTCTCTGATAAGGGTCGCGCAAGCGGTTCGGTAGAGATTCATCCGGAGGTGAATCCAGGTCTTGCGATAGCCACTCTCCGGACATCCCGAGGCTGCGTATCGGCAAAAATAATAACTAAATAACAGGATTGAACAAAACAGTGAAAAAATATATCATCGCCGTTTCGGCGGCTCTTCTCTCAGCCACCGGTGCCATGGCGCACTCTGTGGCTTTCTCGGAGAATTTCAACGGTGACTACACCGCAAGTTTTCCCACCCGAGTCGGGCTCAACACAAGTGCCTCGATAGCCAATTTCCGGACTCTTTTCATGGACCAGAACGGCAAGACTCAGGCGTGGTGGCATCTTCGCGACTCCAATGCGGCTACCGATATGTTCCTATGCTCGCATTCGGCCTACGATCCGGTCGGCACCGCCAACAGCTGGCTTGTGACGCGCCCCATCGAGATTCCTACAGAGGGTTATAATCTTTCCTTCGACGCCCAGTCATGTCTGATCCGTGCCGACTACAAGACCGTGAACCGTCTCAGCGACTTATGGGTATATATTTCGGAAGAGCCTTTCGATAAAGACAATCTTCCCACAGAAGCCACTGAACATTATGTCGATGTGCCTTACGGGAAATATCTTTCCGACTGCGAGAATGATTTCGAGCATTATTCCATCAATCTCGACAAATATGCGGGAAAGACAATCTACATTTATTTTGCGAATCTGAATACGGACCGCGACATTCTCGCTCTCGACAATATCCTCGTGCAGCGTCTCGACAATGCCGAGGTCTCTCTTTCCGCTCCGGAATGGGTGGTCGACGGTGAGTTCGAGGTTGAGGCCACCGTCAGATGCACCAACGAGGGTGGAATCGGTCCCTGGACCCTGACCTTCAGCGACAATGCCGGCCACGAGACCACTGTTAACGGTGATGCCCTTGATTTCGGCATGTCGAAGACCCTCAGGTTCACCTCGTCTGTAAAGGCCGACGGTGCAGCTGAATTCACCGCAACCCTTCGGATGAACGGTGCGGAACCTATTGTTGCAAAGGGAGAGACCAAGGGTATGGCGTTCATTCCTACACACCGCGTTCTTATGGAAGAGTCCACGGGACTCTGGTGCGGAAACTGTCCCCTCGGTATCTTCACCGTCGAGAACATGCTTGCCGACGAGAACATGAAGGATATAGTGATTCCCGTCAATATCCACATTCCCGGAAGTTCTCCCGACTACATGTATCCCCCCATCGCTGAATATGCCGGGATCTTCGCCCTCGAGGTAGCTCCGATGGCGCGTCTCGACAGGGACCTGAAGCCGGTGGGCTATTCAAACGGTGACACAAGCTATGATCCGTCGGACGACAATACGATGGCGGGACGTGTCCGTCTCGAACATGAGAAGATCACATTCGCCGACATCTCCCTCAGAGCCGACCTCCAGGTCCAGGGCAATGACACTACGGCTGTCAACTGCACCGTAGAGGTTCTTCCGGCAGTGACCCTCAAGGGAAATTATCTTATCGGTTTCATTCTCGCCGAGAATAATGTCGGAGTAGACGGAAACAGCCGTTATTGGCGTCAGCACAATTATTACTCGGGCAGCGACACGAAGATGGGGCTCTGGAACGAGCTCCCCGAGTGGCTGTATAATTTCAGATATCAGGACGTGGCCCGTGGTGTATGGGGCTATCGCGGTCTTGATGGAAGTCTTCCCGAGCAGCTTGACATGAACAAGAAGCAGACGTTCAGCTACACCATCGAGATTCCCGACATCTACGAGGAACTTGAGAACGGAGAACTGGTTTCTCCCTCGATCAAGGTGGGCGACTGCGTTCTCATTGCCTATCTCTACAACCGTGATACCTCGCGTGTGGTCAATTCAGTAGCCCTTCCGCTTTCAGAGAAAGCGGAGAAACGCTTCACCACCGCAGACTACGCCGCCTTGTATGGATACGCAGGCGTGAGGGATATTCTTGGCAATGACGAGACAGATTCAGCCCCCGTGTATTACAACCTTCAGGGACAGCGTGTGGAGAATCCGGGACGAGGAATCTACATTGTCCGCAAAGGAAGCAAGACAGAAAAAATCGCACTGTAAACTATAAAGCCGGCGGCAGGGGTATATTTATTCCCTGTCGTCGGAAATTTCTATTTAATTATTTATTAACCAACAACAACCGGTATGAAAAAAATTAGTACAGTGTTGTCATCCGCGTTCTTCGCAGTGGCGGCGTTCGCAGGCACGACAACAGAGACGGCTCCGTTTACGATCGAGCCTTCCGGTGGAACAGTGGAGTCGCTGCAGACGTTTACAATGACGATGCAGCCTGAAAGCGGGGTCTATGACCTCGGCTTCGCCAGCTATTACATCTACATCGAGAAAGATGGGACACGTGTAGCCACATCCAACGGGGTAAGCAGCCTTCCCAACATGCAGTATGAGCTAATGTTCCCGGCAGCCATCGTCGAAAACGGGGAATACACGCTTGTATTCCCCGCAGGTTCTGTAACCAAGTATGATTCAGACTATAACAAGCTCTGGACCAACGAGACCCCGTTCGAGTACAAGTACACCGTAGAGGCTCCCGCAGCAGAGGAGATTCCTTTTACTCTGACTCCTGCTCCGGGCACGACGCTGCCTATTATGAAGAGCTTCAAGCTTGATATGGTTACCGGCGGGGAAGCTGCAGCCCTCGGGTTCACATCCAATCTGTTTAAACTTTATCGAGACGGTCAGGAGGTCCGCGCCACATTCAGCACTAAGCAGACAAATGAAGGAGAACTTCCTACCAATTTCGATTTCTATCTGATTTCTCCGATAGTAGAGGAAGGAGATTACACAATCGTAATGCCAGCAGGAACCGTTTCTTGGTTTGACAGTGATTTCATGAAACTCGGCAGCAACACCTTCGATTATGAATTCAACTATACTATCAAGTTCGATCCTAATGTAGATGCTATTCCCGAGTTCAATAATACATTCTTCTCCATCACTCCTAATGGAGGTAAGGTCGACAAACTTGATACATTCAACATCGAGGTCGGCGGCCTCGGCGTAAAGATTTGGGATATCACCTGGGATAACACAAGATATTATGTGACCAAGGACGGTCAGCGCGTATGCGGTGTCAACAAGCCCGTGCAGGTTGAGGGGCCGGAATGGACCATGAGCCTCGAGACTCCACAGACCGAGCCCGGTACCTACCGTCTGATCTTCCCTGTCGGTTCCGTATTCGATTCAGGTGCCGACACCTCCAACCAGGAATGGTACATCTACGAGTACACCATCGAAGGTCAGGAGACTCCCGGTGATGGCCAGTACGTGAACTCTTACATCACGTTTGATCCCTCTGCTGTGGAACAGACTTCTATCTCCGGTATCAAGATGTGGCCTAAAGATTCTGACTATGATTATATCGATTTAGACAGAAGAGTACAGCCGCAGCTTCTCAAGGATGGCGAGGTTCTGTATGAAAAGGCGAACATCGAGTGGATTCAGAATGGTGATGTTGTCGAGGCTTCCGTACTCTGGTTTGTCGATGGCAATGGAATGGCTGTTAAAGAAATTACCGAGCCCGGCGAGTATGAAGCCGTGTTCCCGGTTGGATCGCTCCTTTTCTATAATATGACGGATTACACCAAATTCATGTCAAATGAAGAAGTTGTCCGCATCAAGTATGTTATCTCCGGTGGAACTCCCGTTGAGCCTGGAAATCAGTACATCACATTCGATCCAGCCGGTGGTGAGGTTGCAGAGCTGACTTACGTCAGCATGACTCCCAAGACCGGATACGACGATATCAGTGTGGAGAAGGCTTCTTCCATCGAATTGAAGAAGGATGGCGTTAAGTTTGCCAGCGTAAAACCCGACTGGTTGGATGATGGAACAATGTGCGTACGTTTCTATGATGCCGAAGAAAAGCAGATAGAAAAAATCACGGAGCCCGGCGAATATACTCTGGTTTTCCCTGCCAATTCACTGGCTTATTATATCGGATGGGATTTAATATCAATAGATGAGGAAATAGTTCTCAATTATACAATCGTTGGAGGAACTACTCCTGTTGTGGAGAACAAGTACTACACCTATTCTCCCACAGAGGAAATCCAGACATCCCTTACTGAGATAGAGCTGCAGCCGAAAGATCCCTATTACATGCTCGAAAGTTTGGATGCAAGTCTGATTGAAGTCCTCAAGAATGGTGAAACATTCTGCGCTGCGAAGCTTACCGATTTAATCAATCCGGACGGTACCTATGGTCTTACCCTTAAGTTCTATGATGCCAACGGAACCAGAATTCCTGAAATCACGGAGGCCGGCGAATATCTCGTGGTCATTCCTGCAGGTGCCATCGGCTGGTATCATAACAATGGTGAATACGGAGAAGTCGATGTAGAGCAGACTATCAAGTACGTCATCGAAGGCTCCGCAACCGAGGCTCCCAAGTTCAAGTTCGTTCCAGCCGACAATGAGTCAGTGGAATCTCTCGCGTCCATCGAGATGACTCTCGACGACAGCCGTTATACCACCCTCAATCTCGGTGACGCCGCTATTACAGTGAATAAGGATGGTGAGAAATTCTGTGATGCTACCGCAACAGCCAACGAGGATTTCACCGCCTACACGATTACTCTCGCTACTCCCGCTACAGAGGCCGGTACATATACCGTAGCTATCGAAGGCGGCAAGATCACCGTATCCGACGGTGGCAATGCAGCCGTCGTAGTGGAAGAGGAGACTCTCCTTACCTACAATGTGACCGGCAAGCTTCCCGAGACAGTGTTTGACGCGACAGTGACAAAGACTTCTCCGATCAAGCTGAACCAGACCACCGACTTCGATGATATCCAGTGGGAGGCCAATCAGTTCGTGACCTTCACGACCAACATCAGTTCCGTGAAGGCTAAGGAAGACGTTACCGTGACTTTCGCGGCAAAGGATGGCAGCTTCTCCACTACAGCCGCTCTTCAGGTGAACTTCGGCAGCCAGCTTAAGGCTCTCTTCACAGAGAAACCGGTTTACAACGGTGACTACACCATCACTATTCCGAAGGCTTCCTTCGGTGACGAGGCTTGGCTTGCCAACAACGCGACAGGTCACTCGAATGATGAGATCGTGCTGAACTTCACATTCTCCGGCCTCAAGGATCAGGCTCAGGCAGTTGAGTTCGACATCGTTCCTGTTTCCTTCAAGCCCGCATTGGATCAGGCTACAGGTGACCTCTCGAGCGTGACCATCACATTCGACCAGCCTCTCGGCATCTACGGTGGCGGTGAGCTGGCAGCAGTCCTCTGGAGCACCGAGCAGAGCTACCGCACAATGTCGTATGTAAGTGCAAGCGCACCTCAGACTGAATTCACGTTCACATTCAACCCCGCACCCACCGAGGCAGGAAATTACCTCTTCATGGTAGCCAAGGGTTCTCTCGGCGACGCCGACTATATCGCCAACGACCAGACCGGTCATGCAACTGCCGAGATTTCTCATGTATACGAATTCAATCCCTCGCTCGTCGGCATCCTCACCATCGATGCTGATCAGGTATTCGAGGATGGTATCTTCACCGTTGAGGGTATCTGCGTAGGCAAGACCACACGCAACCTCCCCGCCGGCATCTACATCGCAGGCGGCCGCAAGATCGCCATCAAATAAAGATCCGACATACCGATAAAAAAATCGGCGCTCCTTTCGGGGCGCCGATTTTTTTATAATGTTGAATTTCGAATTTTGAATGTTGAATTACATTGTTTTGGCAATTTTGGTTTTGCTGATGTTATCCTAATTCAACATTCAAAATTCAACATTCAAAATTATCATTTAATCACATTCAGTTTCTTGCCTACCTTGATGAATGCTGCGATGGCCTTGTCGAGCTGCTCGCGGGTGTGGGCGGCGGAGAGCTGTACGCGGATGCGTGCCTGTCCCTTCGGTACTACCGGATAGTAGAAGCCCGTCACGTAGATGCCTTCCTTCTGCATCTCGGCTGCGAAGTCCTGAGAGAGTTTCGCGTCGTAGAGCATGACGGCGCAGATGGCGCTCTGGGTGGGCTTGATGTCGAAGCCCGCGGCGAGCATCTTGTCGCGGAAGTAGGCGACGTTCTCCATCAGTGTGGTGTGCAGGTCGTCGCTCTCGCCGAGCATGCGGAACATCTCGATGCTGGCGCCTACGATCGAGGGGGCCACGGAGTTGGAGAAGAGATAGGGACGCGAACGCTGACGGAGCATGTCGATGATCTCCTTGGGACCGGTGGTGAAACCGCCCATGGCGCCTCCGAACGACTTGCCGAGCGTACCGGTGAAGATGTCGATCTTGCCGTAGCAGTCGAACTTCTCCGCAACGCCGTGACCGGTTGCTCCGACAACTCCTGCGGAGTGGCTTTCGTCTACCATCACGAGTGCGTCATATTTCTCGGCGAGTTCGCAGATCTTGTCCATGGGAGCCACGTTGCCGTCCATCGAGAACACGCCGTCGGTGGCGATGATGCGGTAGCGGCAGTCCTGCGCTTCCTTCAGGCAGCGCTCCAGGTCCGCCATGTCGGCGTTGGCATAGCGGAAACGCTTGGCCTTGCAGAGGCGCACGCCGTCGATGATCGAAGCGTGGTTGAGGGCATCGCTGATGATGGCGTCCTGCTCTGTGAAAAGGGGCTCGAACAGACCGCCGTTGGCATCGAAGCAAGCGGCGTAGAGGATGGTGTCCTCGGTCTTGAAATAATCGCTGATGGCTTTCTCGAGTTCCTTGTGGAGGTCCTGCGTACCGCAGATGAAGCGTACCGACGACATTCCGTAGCCACGACGGTCCATGGCCTTCTTGGCGGCCTCGATGAGGCGGCTGTTGTCAGCGAGGCCGAGATAGTTGTTGGCACAGAAATTGAGCACTTCGCCCTTTGTGCCTTCCACTTCGATGTCGCTGCTCTGGGGAGTGATGATCACACGCTCGTTCTTGTAGAGACCGGCATCCTTGATGTCCTGAAGTTCTTTCTGAAGATGTGTCTTGAAATTCTTGTACATGATATTAGTATGTTCGGGACGCGGCCACATGGCCCCGTTCCATTTAATGACACAAATTTAAAAAATATTTGGCATTCATTGATTATTTTTAGCGAAAAAATTTCTATTTTTGCAGTGAATTCCACTAACGGCGGTCAGTGCCGCTTCCGCGCGATGCGCGCAAGCCTTTTTCAGACCGTCGCCTTAAATTTATTACCGACATAAGATGAAGAATATCCTTGTCATCGGAGGTACCGGTCAGATCGGCTCCGAACTCATCATGAAACTCCGTGCCCTTTATCCGCAGGGCACCGTGGTATGCGGCTACATCCCCGCCGCTCCTCCCAAAGGGATCCTGCTCGAAAGCGGTCCCGCCGAGATCGTCGATATCACCAATCCTCAGCAGATCGCCGATGTGGTCGATAAATACAAGATCGACACCATCTATAATCTCGCAGCGCTTCTGTCGGCCGTAGCCGAGGCCAAGCCTCAGCTCGCATGGCACATAGGCGTGGGAGGTCTCTACAACACCCTCGAGGTGGCCCGCGAGAAAGGCTGCGCGGTCTTCACCCCCAGCTCCATCGGCTCTTTCGGTCCCTCCACCCCCCACGTCAAGACCCCGCAGGACACGATCCAGCGTCCGCAGACCATCTACGGCGTGACCAAGGTAAGCGGCGAGCTCCTCTCCGACTATTACGCCAAGCGTTTCGGAGTCGACACGCGTTCCGTCCGTTTCCCGGGCCTCATCTCTTATACGACTCTCCCCGGCGGCGGTACGACCGACTATGCGGTCGACATCTATTACTCGGCAGTGAAGGGCGAGACATTCAAATGCCCGTTGAAGCCGGGCACGTTCATGGATATGATGTACATGCCCGACGCGCTCCGCGCCGCTGTAGAGATCATGGAGGCCGACCCGACGAAGCTTATCCACCGCAACTCATTCAACATCGCCTCGATGAGCTTCGATCCCGAGATCATCGCCGCCAAGATAAAGGAGTATATCCCGGAATTCAAGATGGAATACGAGCTTGACCCGCTCCGTCAGGCCATAGCTGACTCGTGGCCCGACTCCCTCGACGACACATGCGCCCGCGAAGAGTGGGGCTGGCGTCCGGAATATGACCTCGACGCGATGACCCGCGATATGATCCCCAACCTCTGCGAGAAACTGCAGATCCCCGTCCTCAAGCTGGAGAAGTAAGAAAAAGGCCCATGCGCAGGCAAAAACCTTGCGTACGGATGTAAGTTATGTGCCGGGAAGTCCGACTTCCCGGCTCTTTTTGTATGTCCGTCAGTCCGCGAAATCGATGGAGAGGCCGCAGCGGAACTCGCGCGGGTTGATGGGGTAGTGCGGCATGGAGAAGCTGTCGCGCGAGAACCAGCGCTCGTTGAGGTGGCTGCACATCACGAAGAAGCGTACCTTGTAGAGCTTGCAGGTGAGATAGACGTTGCCGAAAGCATAGCCCCCCACATCTATCGGATTGTCGCCCTGCACATGGAATGACATCGTGGCCGGCTGGTACATCATCCCCCGGTAGCGGGTATAGTAGTTGCAGTCCACGCCTATCTGTACCGTCAGAGCGCGGAACGCCTTGAAGTAAAGATACATGTTGCTGTAGAGCGTGAACGCCGGAAGCGGCAGGATGTCGGCGTTGGAGGTTGTCTGGTATGTCAGTGTGTTGTCCCAGTTCCAGATACCGAACCGGAGGTTCTGCTGAAGCCGCGCCGAGAACACCTGGAGATGTCCCGTGTGCTGTGCGGGAAGGCAGTCGGAGTTGAAGTAGACGTGGTTCTGCACATTCTCCACCCCCACGGATAATGTGGTCCATGACCATGGAATATGCAGGCGCCCCTCCGCGCGGAAGCTGCGTATCTTGCCGAAATCGTTGTTCCAGATGTAGTGGTTGCCGTAGTAGTGATTGTATAGATAGTTCGGCTCGAGATTCTTGAAGAAGCCGTCGGCCTCGATCCTGACGGTGTCGTTGCCGAGCTTGAAGCGCGTCTCTATCGAGCCTCTCACATCTATCTCGCCGGCGGCATCGCCGAGGATGCCGAACTTAGCGTCGGCCGAATAACGGATGGTATTGCCCCGCGTCTTTTCGATGCGGCCGCCGATCCAGAGTCGGTTGCGCGTGCGGAGGGGGTTGAATTCCGCACCCTCCGGCATCGGGGTGAGACCCGCTTCGGTCACCTCTTCCGGAGTCATGCCGCTGTCGCGCAGGTCTGACGAGCCCTTGGCCCGGTACCACCAGCGGTCGATATTCCAGGTGGCGTAGGCCGAGAGACCGAACCGGGCCCATTTCTGGAATCCCTCGATCATCTGGATTCCGAATGAATTGTCGATCGACCAATAGCGGGCGGTGTCTTCCGTTCCGGAGAGATCGAAGTAAGTATAGGGCCAGAAACCGTTGGTGGGCGGAGTTGTGTTGATGAAGAAGCGCTCGTTGTCGAGGAGCCGGAAAGAATAGACGAATTTGGTGACGGGCACGAATTCCTCACGCTTCACCGTGTCGGTCTCCTGGGTGATGTCGCGCCAGAATCCGAGCTTGTATGCGTGCGACATATAGAAGTCGGAGCCCTTCACATTGTTATGGGTGTTGGTGAGGTTTACGGGGATACTCTTGTCCTGGACGCTCGTAACTCCTCCCTGCACGGCCGCGGGGTCGGTTATGAACCGGTCGTCGCTGATTCCGCCGTTCTCCTTGTTGGTGTGGTCGTAATGGTTGTAGTAGGCCTGCATCTCGTAGCGGCTGCCGGTGTAGTAGCCCTGTATGCCGAATGCCAGTTCCTTGGTGGCCTGCTCGGCGTAACTGCCGATGGTGTAGGGGAAATCCACCCACGCGCCGATGCCGATCTTACGGTTGACGTTTCCGGCGAAGATGGCGTTGAGCCAGTCGGTCTTTGTCTGCTTGTCCCACGTGAGGTTGTAGGAGAGTAGCGTCATCGGGATATAGACGTTGTAGAATTTCTGCTTGGAGAAGGATGGCACCCATTTCTCGATTGCGTTGTTGAAGAAGAAGGTCCTGCCGGAGGGACGGTTGAAGTAAATCATGTCGAGGCCCGGGCCGGATAGCTGGCCTGTTGTGGCCCATGCGTCGGTAGTGAGCGCGGGTACGAAATTGCGCTGGTAATTGTAGAGCACCGTGTCGATGGTGCTCTCTATCCTGCTTCCGAGAGGCCAGGAGAGGGTCCATGCGCTCCCGGGGCGGTAGTTGCTCTTTTTCGAGGAAGGCTCGAGTCCCTGCTCCGGCTGCCGGGCATACGTGAAGGCAGTTGTCATCGCTGTCACGATGGCAACTGCCGTGATGAGTATCCTGTATATGTTTCGTTTTTTTCTCAAAGGAATCTATGATATGCAGATGCAAAATTACGAAAAAATCCCCATATCATAAAGAGAAAAATGCTGTGCCTCGGGTCAGAGCGGCTGATGGGCCGGGCGCAGCAGGTCGTTGACGGTCTTGACGGGATTGAAAGTGTCGGCCGGCACCTCGATGAAGATGGTGTTCCAGTCGCTCATCGCGCCGTTCCAGAGACCGGGAAGCTCGAGAGCCTTTATCTCCACGCCGTCGCGGCTCTTGTCGGAGATGAAGCATGTGGCCATGTCGACATATTCGGGGAGGTTGAACCTGCGTCCCTCGAAGTCTTTGGTGGCTACCGCGAGGTCTACGGGGTTGAAATGCGTTGCCTCGCGGAAGATTTTCTCATCCACGGGATTTTTGTGGTTGATCTGCGATGACTCGAGAATCTGCGGGCTGACGGTGCCGTCCTGATTGTAGACCAGGAATGGACCTCCGCCAGGCTCGCCGCTGTTGCGCACCATACCGCATACGCGCAGAGGGCGGTTCAGTTTCGAGAAGATGTATTTCGCTTTGCCGGCCGCATCCATGCCGTCGGCCTCGTCGTGGGTGATGCAGAGAACCGAGCGGAGGAAATGGAGCATCTCTTCCAGTTTCCCGTCATCGGGTACCCCGGCCTTGAGCAGGCGGCAGTATTCGTCGATACGCTGCTTGACGGCCACCAGTGTGCCGCCGAGCACGCGCTTGTGATGGATGGTCGACTCGCGGCGGTCATCCCCCACCACGTTGTCGATGTTCTTGATGAAGATCACGTCCGCGTCGAGGTCGTTGAGGTTCTCGATGAGCGCGCCGTGGCCTCCGGGACGGAAGAAGAGATGGCCATCCTCGCGGTAGGGGGTGCCGTCGGGATTGGCGGCGACGGTGTCGGTGGAAGGTTTCTGCACGCTGTAGGTGATGTCGTAGTCAACGCCGTAGAGATGACCGAGACACCCGGCGGTCTCCTCCACCTTGATCTTGGCGAGGGGGAGATGGGAATCGGAGACTGTGAAATGCACATGTACCTTGCGGTCGCGTCCCGCGGCATATTGCGCTCCCTCGGCGAGATGCTCCTCGAGGGCGGTGCGGCTGCGTCCCGGCACCTTGTGGAACTCCAGCAGCGCCTTTGGGAGACGGCCGTAGTCAAGACCGTCGGCCTCTATGAGGGCGCGGGCCACTTCCTTGTATTTCTTCTCATCCATCAGCGTGGCCACGCTCTTGCCGTAAAGCGACACACATGCCGAGTTGAGACGGGGGAAAAATGCGAAATTCTCGATCTTGTCGAAGAAAAGCCTGAGGAAGTCTGTGTCCGGCTTGTCCGATTTCCCGTTGACGAATGCGAAGATGTCCTTGAACATACGGGACGCGGCGCCGCTCGCAGGAACCATCTTGAGCACCTTGCCTCCCTGCTGGAGGAACGTCTCCCAGCAGCTGAGGGCACCGAGAGCCATCTCGGCATTGATTTCGGAGATTCCGTGTCCCGGGGTGGCCGCGGCCTCGAGCCGCAGGTAGGGGAACCCGGTGCGGATCATCTCGAGCTGAGCGCAAAGCTGCTCTTCCGTTATTCCTTTTTCGTTAAGGAATTCGATGTCCTTGCTGTCTAAATTCATGTCGATATAGTTTATGGGTATGGGTCAGTAGGGGGTCTTGTCGCTCTTGGCGGCCCACTTCTCGAAGGCGCGGATAGTGTCTGAACCATCCACATGGATTTCAGGGAGACGGCGTGATTCCGCAGGGCGCGCGAGTTCCTCGTAGATGAACTTGTCGGAGAAGTCGATGGCGTCGGCATCCTCCTTGGTGTTGCCGTAGAAGATCTTTCTGACACCGGCCCAATACAGCGCCGAGAGACACATCGGGCATGGCTCACAGCTGGAGTAGACGGTGCAGCCCTCGAGGCGGAACGTGTTCAGCTTTCCGCAGGCGTGTCTGATGGCGTTGACCTCGGCATGAGCCGTGGGGTCGTTGTCGACGGTCACCGAGTTGACTCCCGTGGCTATAACCTCGCCGTCCCGGACTATTACCGCTCCGAAGGGGCCTCCGCCACGGTCGATGTTCTCGAGCGACAGACGGGCCGCCAGATCCATATATTCCTTATTGAAATCTTTCATTCCTTCCTTCATACTGTTTTTTTAAAATTCAGATAAGAGCCGCATTGCCGAAGGCTCTATATGCGAAACGTTTTCCGGAGGCCGAAAGTTCCGGTACTTACTTTACCGTGTCGCCGTCGAGACCTCCGTTGCGGTCGCGGTGGGCGCGCAGTACGTTGACTTTCTCATGGAGCATCTGCGCCCGGCGCTCGAGCCGGTTAGCCTCGCGCTGGTCGGAGTAGAGCTGCCATGTGGCCATAATCATGTTGAGTGTCGGAGTGGAGATCGGATTCGTCACGCGTATGTCTCCGTTGTTGTAGAACGAGAGCTTTACGGTGTTGATCGCATTTGAGGCTATCAACTGACCGACCTCGTCCGCCTCCTTGCCGGAGAACATCACCGTAGTCATCTGTCCGTTGCGGTAGTTGAGGGCCTGGTCGTTGGGCACCACGGCGCTGCGGGCCTCCTTCTCCCCGGAAGAAACGCCTATCTGGTCGAACTGTCCCGGATTGAGCACGGCGACAAGCTCGAATTGTCCGTTGTCGTTGATACGGGCCATGAGGCCGGTCTTGGTGAGGGGGTAGGCATCCTTCATCTTGGTGTAGATAAGATAGCTGCCGGCCTCGCGGGGATTGTTCACCTCGGTGAAGTCGAGCAGCCAGCGTCCCACCTTGTCGCGGAGCACCTTTATCTGGTTGTCGCAGGAATCTATCTCCTGCCGCGCTATCTCTATGGAGTCGCCGAGCGAGCGGTTGTAGTCCGCCCGGGCCTGTTCTCCCTTGTTGCCGGAGCCGCATCCCGCTGCAAGAAGCGCGAGGACTCCAATAAACCACTTTTTCATATACTGTCAGGTTCTCTGGACGTCCTTGACGCCCTTTACTGTCTTTATTTTCTTGATGAGCGATGTCAGCTGCCGGTTGTCGGTGATGCCGACCACGAGGTATCCCTGGAAGATACCGTCGTGCGAGTCGATGGATATGTTTCGCAGCGACACGTTGTTCTCGTGAGATATGATGGAAGATATGTTTGCCACTATGCCGATGTCGTCGTTTCCGATCACACGCAGGGTGGCCGGGAGCACCTGTCCCGACTTGCCGCTCCAGTCGGCGCGGATCACGCGATAGGGGTAGCGTGCCCGGATATGGGCCGCGTTGGGGCATCCCTCCTTGTGGATCTTCACCACGCCGTCGCTCGATATGAAACCGAAGACATCGTCGCCATAGATGGGGCCGCAGCATTTGGCGAACCGGTAGCTCAGACCGTTGAGCGATTTCTCTCCGATCACGAGCACGTCGGCGCCCTGTTTCTCCTCGGGGGCGGTGCGCAGATGGAATTCCTCGGCCGATACCTTCTCCTCTTCTCCGGAGCCACGGTTCACGAGGTCGCGGTAGTTGTCGAGGAAGCGGCCCGGATCGGTCTTGTCCTCTCCTAAATCGGCGAAGAAATCGATCAGCGACTTGTACCCCATCTTTCTTATCAGACGCATCATCACCGCGTCGTCGAGCTCGAGACGGCGGTTCTTGGCGCGGCGTTGCAGGGTCTCCTTGCCGATGTCGGCAAGACGCTGCTTCTCCTCGTTGAGGCTCTGTTTGATTTTGTTGCGGGCCTTGGTGGAGTTGACGATCGAGAGCCATTCCTGACGCGGCTGCTGGCTGGCGGAGGTGAGGATCTCGACGGTGTCGCCGTTCTGTATCTTGTAGTTCAGGCGCTTGTGTGCGCCGTTGACGATGGCTCCGGTGCAGTGTGCGCCGATGTTGGTGTGGATATGGAACGCGAAGTCGAGCACCGTTGCGCCTCCGGCGAGGCGGAACAGGTCTCCCTTGGGAGTGAACGCGAACACCTCCTTGCCGAACGGGTCGGCGTTGAGGTTCTTCATCAGCTGCATCGGGCCGCTGTCGGCACTTTCGAGGATGTCGCGGATGTTGTTCATCCATTGGTCTGTATTGTCGGCCTTGACCCCTTTGTAGCGCCAGTGGGCTGCAAGGCCCTTTTCGGCCACGAGGTCCATGCGCCGTGACCGGAACTGCACCTCTACCCATTTGTTGCCCGGTCCCATCACCGTGGCATGGAGCGATTCATAACCGTTGCTCTTGGGCAGCGAGATCCAGTCCTTCATCCGCGACGGGTTGGCGGTGTACATGTCGGCGAGGATGGAGTAGGCGGTCCAGCAGTCCATCTTCTCGCGCTCTCGCGGAGTGTCGATGATTACACGGATGGCGAAGAGGTCGTAGATGCCCGGAAGGTCCACCTTCTGTTTCTTCATCTTGTTCCAGATGGATGAGATGGACTTGGTGCGCCCTTTTATCTCGAAATCGAGGCCGGCTTCCTCGAGGCGTGCTTTCACCGGGTCGATGAACGCCTTGATATAGGCGTCGCGCGACCGTTTGGTCTCGTTGAGCTTGTGCGCGATCTGGGTGTATATCTCGCGGTTGGTGTATTTCAAAGCCAGATCCTCGAGCTCACCCTTGATCTTGTAAAGGCCCAGACGATGGGCCAGCCGTGCGTAGAGGCAGTCGGCCTCGAAGGCGACGTTGCGCACCCAGTTGTCGTCGGGATGACGGTTGATCGAGCGCATGAGCACGAGACTCTCCACAATCATGATGATGATGACGCGGATGTCGTGGGCGAGTGCGAGCACGAGGCCGCGGAAGTTCTCCTGGTTTGTGGCGGAGTTCTTTCCGGAATATTTCTTTACGGCCCGCATCCCCTCGATGAGTCCGGCTATGTCGTCGCCCCAGTCCCGCCGCACGTCGGCGAGGTCGAGTATGCCGAGGCGCACCATGGCGTTGAGGATGATGGCCACGAGGATATTGTGGTCAGGATCGACCATATCTGCGAAGGCTATGCCTGTCTGCAGAGTGATCACGGCGGTAGGTATTCCCTTTGAGTCGTGTGCGTCGTGGTCTTCGTGGATGCCGGCGCGCACGGTGTCGCGAAGCAGCGTCCGTTCCCGCTCATCGAGCCGGGGCCAGAGTCTGTCGCGCATCTCCGAGGCAAGCGCCGCAGTCTGCCGCAGTTCATGAAACGATAGTCTGTCAACAGGTTTTGATTCCATACCGCAAATTTAGCAAATAATTGCGAGCGGTGCAAATCTTATCTGTCGGCATATTTGCGCAGGAAGGTGAAGATGGTGTCGTAGGCGGCTTCGCGGGGTAGGGGTTCGCTGAGGATGAGGTCATGGATGCCGCTGTCGATGGTCGCCACCTCCCGCGTGGAACCGAGTGTGTTGCCGATCCGGGCGATCATGGCGGGGTCGAGCACGCAGTCTCCGGTCTGGAACTCCGGTGTCCAGTCGCACCCTGAGATTTTCCTGCTGCTGTGCATCACCAGGACCGGTACCGCGATGTCCCGGCGTTTCTTCTGCAGAAGGGAGTGTGCATGATCGATCGAGCGTATCCACTGAAACGTGACCGGCGGGGAGTATATCATTTTCCAGTCGGTGTCGTAGGTCCACTGGCCGTGGTATTCCTTGAGCAGACTCTCCGCGTATCCGTCGCAGTGCGACTGCGTCACCTTCGACTCGGGAAGGATCCGGCTAAGCCCGGCCACCATAGGAATAGCCACCTTGCGCATGAACGCGGAGTAGTTCCAGTCGAGGAAAGGGGAGTTGGTCACCACCCGGTCAACTTCGATATCCCTTCCCCGTTCGGCCGCATAGAGCAGTACGGTGAGGCCGCCGGTGGAATGGCCGGAGAGGGTGATGTCGGTGTTGCCGTCGCGCCGTATCTGCGCCAGGGCGGAATCTATGTCGTTGAAGTATTCCTTCTGGTTGCGGATGTCGTAGGGATACTGCCAGGGGAGCTTGCTTCGCCCGTAGCGGCGAAGGTCGACGGCGTAGAAGTTATATCCGCTGTCCACGAACCGCTCGCCCATCTCGCTTTGGAAGAAATAGTCGTTGAAACCGTGAACATACAGAATCGCGCGGCGCGCGGCTTGCTTAGACAGCTTGCGGATGATGGTGCTCCGGCAGGGTCCGTCGAAGGCAATCCCCTGGTTGACATATCTTGACTCGTATCCGGGCAGGATGTCGGGGTGCCAGCCGAGGCTGATGGTCATTATCTTCGGCCCGGTCCATTTCTCATGGATGTCCCAGGCGGACGCGAGCAGTGCGGTGAGGCATATCGTCGCGATGAGCAGAGGAAGCTTTCTCATAATTCGGAGTCTATTCCAGATTGCGGGTATTATTCCTTTATAACGTCTGCATGCCGCCGATTGTTACGGCATGCGGTGTCCGGGAGGAGGTCCCATAGGTCCGCCGTGGATGCCGTCCGGTCTCCCTTCGGGTCGTTTGCCGTTGCTGTCGCCGGGAGGGGGTCCGGGAGGTCCGTCGAATTCCTCGGGGATTTCGGCAGTCTTCTTTTTCTTCATGGTGTTGAAGGTCCAGGTCATTCCCACCATCACGTAGCGGGTCAGGTCGTTGTAGCTGTTGTCGGATATCATGTCGGCCGATACGCTGCGCGAGATGTTCTTGTTCTGGCCGAGGATGTCGTAGGCGCGGGCGTAGACCGTCAGGCTTCTGTCGCGCAGGAAGGAGTAGGAGATCTGGGCGTTCCATAGCCATTGCTCGATGTTGAAGCCGTTTGAGAATCCCGATGACTTGTCGAACGCGAGGTCGGTGGAAATGTCGAGGCCGAAGGGAAGGGTCAGCGTGGCGTCGGCGGTGAATCCGTATGTATGGGTATAGCGGTTTGGCTGAAACTCGAGCGTGTTGGTGGCCATGCTGAAAGTGTAGGTTGGATTGACCGACATCTGGAAGATTGAGGAGGAGAATGTGAGGCCGAGGTTCGGAGCGACGTTGAGGTTGCCGGAGCGGTTGAAGTCGCCGTTTATGAATCCGGCCGAGCTCGTGTAGTTGGCCATCATCCGGGCGGAGAACCGGAACTTGCTGTTGCGGAAGGGCTGGTTGAGCATGGCCATGGCCATGACGTTATAGTTGCCCGAGGTGTTGGTGTAGGTGGTGGTCCTTGCTCCGGTGGATTTGTCGGTGACGGTGCGGGCCACAATCACGTCGGAGGTATACTGGCCTCTCAGGGCGGCGAATACACTCTGCTGGGTGGCGGCATTGTAGTTGTTGAAATGCAGCCCGACGGTCTGGGTGAACTCAGGCTTGAGGTCGGGATTTCCCACAGTGATGTTGAGCGGGTCGGACACGTCGGCCACCGGCTGCAGCTTGGACACCGAGGGGGAAGAGGTGCGTGCGCGGTAGTCGGCACGAATGCCGGAGGTCTTGGAGAACTTGTAGCGGAAGCGGGCGAACGGGGCCACGTTCCATACCCAGTGCGCCGGTACATTTTTCGCAGCATCCATCAGGTCGATGCTCTCGCTCGATGAGGGGGAAATCACGAGTCCCGCCTCAAGATTGTATTTCTTATGCACCTTCTTGTAGCCGAGGCGTAGTTCCTGAGTGGAGAAGGTGTTGCGGAACCGGTTGGAGAGCTGCGTGTTGAAGATGGCGTCTACCGGTATCGATGTGAAGTCCTGAGGCGTGAACCCGGGTGCTGTCAGGTTCGGGTCGGGGATGTCGTAGGTATCTTTGTCCGCGTTGTTGAAGCGATACTGTATCCTGTAGGCAGCCTGAAGGAAATTGCCGCGCGATGGGTCGCCGAGCGGTTCGGTCCATGTGAAACGGCCTTCCACGGAGTTGTTCCACTGTCTGGAGAAGAGATAGCGGTAGATGTCCTCGGAGTCATCGGCTTTCAGGTAGTAGAGGATCTGGTTCCATGAAGTGGTGCGCTGTGCGGTGGATGAAAAGGAGTAGCGGGCCTGAATGCTGAAGGAACGGCCCGGACGTGACGGGAAATTATGGTTGAAGATGAGATTGCCGTCGGCGTTCCAGCTTGTGCCGTTGTTGAAGCGCTGCGTACGGTTGCTGTTGACTTTCGATAACGCCGCGTCGCCGGCGCGGAGCAGCGAGGTGTCGTTAAGTTCGGAGCTTCGGGAATTGAAAGAAAAGGAGGGGCGGAAATCAAGGGTGTTGTTGGCGTCGATTTTCCATTCGAGGCGGAAGTTTCCACTCACGTTATGGCCGCGGTCGATCGAGTTGCTGCCCGAATTGCTGTAGCTTACGGAGTCCGGAAACAGATACTGCGTGTCGGTACGGCTAATCGCGCGACGGTCGGAATGCGAATAGAATATGTTTCCGCCGAAGCGGAGTGAGTCTGTGCGTCCTACATTGAAGTTGAGACCTATACGCTGCGAGGAGGTTATGCCTCCGGAGGGACCGAAATTCATGAAGCGCCCTCTGCCGGCATCGCCGAAGCCGAGATCGTTGGTGTTGTTGGCGCCACCGATTATCGAAATCTGCTGATTGTTGGTGAAGGTGGAGAGATTGAAGCTCCCTTCGTAGCGGCCGTCGGTGCCGTAACCACCTCCGATAGTGCCGAACCAGCCGTTTTTCATCTGCTTTTTGACAGTAAGGTTGATGACTGTCTCCTCCTCCCCGTCGTCAACACCGGTGATGCGGGCGAGATCGCTCTTGCGGTCCACAACCTGCACCTTGTCAACCAGTTCGGAGGGTAGGTTTTTGGATGCCGCCGTCGGGTCGTCGCTGAAGAATTCCTTTCCGTCCACGAGAATCTTCGATACGGTCTTGCCGTTTGAAGTGATCGAGCCGTCGCTCCCCACCTGCACGCCGGGCAGTTTCTTGAGGAGATCCTCCACTGTGGAGTTCTGGCGGGTAGCGTATGAACCGGCGTTGAACTCAAGGGTGTCCTGCTTGGCGACTACCGCGGCTTTCACGGCTGTTACGACAGCCTCCTTCAGCGTGACCGAGGCTTCGGTGAGGGTGATGTCTCCGATATTGATAATAGAGGCGGTGTCAGGGACAGATATTGTCCGCGTCACTGTGTCCATACCTGTCATCGTCAGGCTGAGCGCATAGTTTCCGGGCTTGACGGAGGGTATGGAGAATCGCCCGTCGACATCGGCCACGGCGAGCGCGCGGGTAACGGAATCATTCTCCAGCAACCGTACCGACACGCCCGGGAGCGGCTCGGATGAACTGTCTACCGCACGCCCTGTGATGTCGGCCGCGATCGCAGCCGCGGCAAACGCCGGTGCCGCGAGGATGAACAATATGGATTTCTTCATATCTGAAATTGAAAAACGGGTTAGACTGTAAGAAACAGTTTATGACTGTAAGAAAATGAATCGGTACCGATACTATTGAGATTCCGTTTATACGGGGAAAGTTTAAGTACTGTAAGCTGTATGTCCGGGATAATTCAGTGAATCGCGTTTTTAATCATGTGAAACCGGAATGAATATGGCCTGATTCGGAAAATCTGTACCTCGGTAGGGCTGAATTGTAGTGTTGGTGCGGCTTTTGGTGTGAAAAATTATGGCAGAAGGTGCAATAAAAATTTGTCGGTTCGTAAATTTTTATTAACTTTGCAGTGTAAAAGGGATATGATGCTATCCGGATGGGGTTCGGGAGCATCGATGATTCAATGGCTGATGTCTCCCCAAAATTTCAAAAAAACCGATACCTTTTTATTTTTGTTGTAAATTCTGAATGACGCATTGATTAATATTGCATCATTCTATTTTCGACAATTTTCATCGCCGAGTCCAATAGCCGGGACTCAGACCATTTCCAGAAAATATACTGCCGGTTTCGGCCAACTGTCTAATAAGGAGCGTGAAAGCGTTCGAATGTTGGCGAGGTTATTCCGGGCAAAAGACACATCTTAGCAAGAATATGCAGAGTTTTGAAGAACTGATGTCGATGGAGGACACGCAGTTACGTGCGCTGGCCGAATCGATGGGAATGAAGAAAGGTCATACCGACAACAAGGAGGAAATGGCCTACTACGTAATTGATAACGCCACGGCTCAATTCGCCAAGGAGGAAGCGGCAAGAGTCAAACCGCGCGCTCAGCGTGAGCGTAAGCCCAGGGCAAAGAAAACCGATAAAACAGTGAAAAGCGAGGCCGAGACGGTAGAAGCGGTTCCGGTGGAGGAGCCTGTTGCCGAGCCGCAGCCCAAGAAGCGCGGACGCAAACCGAAAGCTGTCGCGGAGCAGACCGATGCTTCCTCAGAGCCTGCGGCAGTTGAGCCGGCTCCCGCGAAGGGGAAGTCTGGACGCAAGCCAGGCCGTAAACCGAAGAACGCTCAGCCCGAAGCCACGCCTGCCGGCGAGGTTCCCACGCTTTTCGACAACAACGCCGCCCCCGTCATGCTGCCGGCTCCGATAGCTGGTATGGAAGAAAATCCGATTACGGAAACGAAATCAGTCCCCGTTCCCGAGAAGCAGCCTGAGCAGGAGCCGGAAGTTCTCCGCGCTGATGCCGTCGTCATGGCGGAGAATCCAGAGGTTCCCGCAGAGCGCGAGGAGACTCCCGCGCCGAAGGTGTTCAGGAACCGTCAGATTCCGCAGCCCGGCACCAAACCTTCGCTCGGTTCCTTCTTCTCTTCTGCGAAGGGAAAGACATTCACTCCGAGAAGCCAGCAGCAGATACATGAGGCTGCGGTAGCGGCCGCCCAGGCTCCCATTATAATAGCGGAACCCTCCGTAGCCCAGGTTCAGGCAACCGCGAAACAGCAGAAACATCTCACCAAGAAACAGCGCCAGCAGCAGCGTCAGCTGCAGCAGCAGGAGGCCAACGCGCGCCAGCAGGAGACCATGTTTGACTTCGAGGGAATCCTGACCACCACCGGTGTGCTTGAGGTACTTCCCGAAGGTTACGGTTTCCTGCGTTCGAGCGACTACAATTACCTCGGCAGCCCCGACGATGTATATGTGACCCAGCAGCAGATCCGCGACAACGGTCTGAAGACAGGCGATGTGGTCGAGGGGGGCATCCGTCCTCCGCGTCCAGGCGAGAAGTATTTCCCTCTCTGCAAGGTAATATCTGTGAACGGGCTTTCTCCCGAAGTGGTGCGCGACCGCGTGCCTTTCGAGCACCTTGTGCCTCTCTTCCCGGATGAGAAATTCGACCTCACGGGTGGCAAACACAACAATATCTCCACACGTGTGGTGGACATGTTCTCGCCGATCGGCAAAGGACAGCGCGCGCTTATCGTGGCGCCGCCAAAGACCGGTAAGACAATTCTCCTCAAGGATATAGCAAACGCTATATCGGAAAACCATCCCGACACCTATATCATAATGCTGCTCATCGACGAGCGTCCCGAGGAGGTGACAGACATGAGCCGCAGCGTAAACGCCGAGGTGATTGCATCGACATTCGATGAACCTGCCGAGCGTCACGTCAAGATTGCCGGCCTCGTGCTGGAGAAGGCAAAGCGTCTGGTGGAGAGCGGTCACGATGTGGTTATAATGCTTGACTCCATCACGCGTCTCGCCCGCGCTTACAATACCGTCTCGCCCGCTTCCGGCAAGATCCTCTCCGGTGGTGTCGACGCCAACGCCCTGCAGCGTCCCAAGCGTTTCTTCGGCGCGGCCCGCAACATCGAGAACGGTGGCTCGCTCACCATCATCGCCACAGCGCTCACGGAGACCAGCTCCAAGATGGACGAGGTCATTTTCGAGGAATTCAAGGGAACGGGCAATATGGAGCTGCAGCTTGACCGCAAGCTCTCGAACAAACGGATCTTCCCGGCTGTCGACATCATCGCAAGCTCCACGCGCCGCGACGACCTTCTCCTTCCGCAGGAGACGCTCAACAGGATGTGGATACTCCGCAACTACCTTTCCGACATGAATTCGGTGGAGGCGATGGAGTTCATAAAGAAGCGCATGGAGATGACGCGCAACAACGCGGAACTTCTTGTGACCATGGACAGGTAGGCCTGGAATTGCATGAACAGCATCGGAGAACTGATAAGGCTCACGACTTTCGGAGAAAGCCATGGGCCGGCAATGGGTGGCGTTCTTGACGGAATGCCGCCCCTTGTGCATATAGACCTCGACGCGGTGCGGCGCGAAGTGGCGCGGCGACGTCCCGGACATGGACCGCTCGTATCGCAGCGGCAGGAGTCCGACGAGGTGGAGATCCTTTCCGGTATCGCTCCCGACGGACGGACGCTCGGAACCCCGATCGGTTTCATAGTGCGGAACCGTGACGCGCGGAGCGGGGATTATGCGGATTACGATGGGAGGTTCCGGCCAAACCACGCGGACTATACCTATTGGAAAAAATACGGCATACATGATTTCAGGGGCGGGGGCCGTGCCAGTGCCCGCGAGACGGTGTCGAGAGTCGTGGCTGGAGCCATCTGCCGCCAATGGCTTGACACACTCGGCGTTACGGTTCATGCCGAACTGCTTCCCGGTCCGGATATCGAGGCCGCTGTCGCGGCTGGTGACTCCGTCGGCGGCGCGGTGAGATGCACTGTCACCGGACTTCCTGTCGGTGTCGGTGAGCCGGTCTATGACAAACTCAGCGCGCGTCTGGCAGAAGCGATGATGAGCATAAACGCCGTCAAGGCTTTCGAAATCGGTGACGGTGTCGCGGCTTCTTCGGCATTCGGTTCCGAGTCCATGGACAGTTTCGTGAAAACAGATGACAACGCCGACCTTACGTGTGCTTCAAATCATTCCGGCGGCGTGCAGGGGGGCATATCAAACGGTATGCCGGTGACGATGACCATTCATTTCAAGCCTACGCCCACTCTGATGCGTCCGATTGAAACTTTCGATACCGCAGGGAACAGAGTGACGGTGCCTCCTAAAGGAAGACATGATCCCTGCGTGGCCGTGAGGGCTGTCCCGGTGGTGGAGGCTATGGCCATAATCACCGTAGCCGACATGATGAAGTCGAGGGGTTGCCTCACAAGATGACGAGCAACCGGAAAGACAGATGATATGAATGAGTTTTACACCGATTATTCGGAGTATATGTCCGGGATTTTCCCCGGCGTGAAGGTGCAGAAGATTTCTGTCAACGCCGGCTTCTGTTGTCCGAACCGCGACGGCACCATCGGCACGGGCGGCTGCATATACTGCAACAACCGTTCGTTCACGCCGGCGTATTGTTTCGGGACGGAGGGCGTGGCAGCCCAACTCGGGGCGGGAAAGAAATTTTTCGCCCGCAAGTATCCGGAGATGAAGTATATAGCCTATTTTCAGTCATATACCAACACCTACCTGGCTTCGGCTGCTGAATTAAGGCTGCTTTACGAGGAGGCGTTGGGAGTGGATGGAGTCGTGGGTCTCGCCGTGGCCACGCGCCCCGACACATTGCCGGAGGAGACAGTGGATCTGCTTAGCTGTATCAACCAAACATGCCCTGTGTTTGTTGAACTCGGAGTGGAGAGCCTATGCGACACCACATTGCAGACAATCAACCGTGGACATGACTCTGCAGCCGCAGAGGATGCGGTTCTCCGTCTCGCAGATGCCGGACTGCATGTCGGGGTGCATCTGATTGCCGGACTTCCGGGAGAAACCGATGAGACAGTGCTGGAGACGGTGCGCCGCGTATGTTCGCTTCCGGTGGACTCCATCAAGATGCATCATCTTCAGGTATTGAAGGGAACTCCTCTGTGCCGGATGGTGGAAAACGGAGAACTTCGTGTACCGCGATATACACCAGAGAGCTATCTCGACCTCTGCGTGAGGATTGTCGGGGAAGTGCCGCGCCACATCGCCATCGAGAGGTTTCTCGCATCCTCGCCTCCGGCTGAGGTGGTGTCTCCGCACTGGGGGATGAAGAACCACGAGTTTGTGAATCGTCTGATAAATGAATTGAAAAACATAAAATTATAATTTATGGACAAAAGATTGTTAGCAGGTTTGATGCTGCTTGCAGGTGCCGGCAGCGTGTCGGCCGACATCACGGTAAATCTTCCCAAAGGTGTAGGGGAGAATCCTGAGGAGGGTTATTCATTCGAGTATGGTTATATCTCCGACCTTGTGAAGCCGAGGATGGAACGGCCGCAGTCGGCGCGCGATAACGTGAAGCCAGATAAAGGGCGGTTCGTGATAAAGACGCTGCCCGACGGCCCGGCCCAGTATGTGCTACCCGTTTCAGAGAGGGAGTATGTGGTTCTTTACAGTAATCCCGGCGATACATACACGGTGAATATAGATTCCATTTCGCCGTTGAGTTATTCCGTTACCGGTTCGCCAATGATGGCAGACATAGCGCGCCTCGACACGGAGGCCGGCAAGATAATGAATGAATTCCGCGAAATTTCTGCCAACGGAACGGCTACCGAGGAGAAGATCGCGAAACTACAGGAAAAATACAGCAAGCTTTTCCATGAATATATCGACGCGAATCCGAAGAGCGAGGCTGTGCCTTTCGCGGTGATGCATCTCGAAGGGGAGGATTTCCTAAAGACTTACGGAGAGATTACCCCTGAGGCCGCGAAGAGTCCGCTGAAGCTTTTCCTCGACCGTCAGAAGCAATATGTGGAGTCGATGCTGGAAGCCGAACGCCGCAAGGTGCAGCTGCAGAGCGGCACCGTCGATGCCCCGGACTTCACCTTCAAGACCATGGAGGGTAAGGACGTGTCGCTTTCCGATTTCCGTGGGAAATGGGTGGTGATAGATTTCTGGGGCAGCTGGTGTCCCTGGTGCATCAAGGGTTTCCCCGCGCTAAAGGAGGCATACGCCAAATATAAACCGGAACTTGAGGTGATCGGGGTGGCGTGCAGCGATCCCCGCGAGAACTGGGAGGCGGCGATTAAGAAATACCAGCTCCCATGGGTAAACGTCTACAACCCCGATGAGGGAGGCGGCCAGGTGGTCAGGGACTACGCGGTGGAGGGCTTCCCCACCAAGGTGATAGTCAGTCCCGAGGGGAAGATACGCAATATAACCTCCGGTGAAAACCCTGCTTTCTTTGAACTTCTCGATGAACTGATGGGTAAAAAATAATCCGGGTTGCTCCATATACCGTCCGTTCGGAGGAAACGGAGCCGCCGTAACCGGAGTGATGATCTAAAAAACGGGTGTGACCGCATCGGTCACACCCGTTTTTTAGATCATACAGTTCAATATTTATTTCTTGATAATCTTCTTTCCGTTGACAATGTATATGCCTGCGGGAAGATTCTCGAGGTCCTTGCCGGCGGAAATGCCCATAAGGTCGAAGACCTCAGGCGCGATGCCGTCACCATCAACGGAGTCTATCCCGGTGTTGGCGTTGCCATAGAAGTCGAATGAACCTGATGTGAGCTCCTGATCATCGGCATTGTAAAGCGTATAGTTTACTGTGAAGTAGTATCCGGGATCGAATCTCATGGTCTCGCTTTCGTTGAGCCAGCATATATTGCCTTCCGCGTTCTTGGTAGTGCTCCTTGTTTCAGCCAGGACGGTGAACGGCTGCGCCATTTCGGAATCAAGCTGGCATCCATCTATACTGATGGCAAGGGATGCGACCGCGGAGTCATCGCTGGTGACGAATGTTACTCCTTCTCCCTTTTCAAATCTGGCCACGTAGGATTCGGATTTAGGCTCATGGGATACCACATCGACCGTCTGTGAAGAATTGTCCTTGTACAGATACCATGAATAGGGGAGTTCCGCGTTGATTTTTCCTGCCTCGGCGTTAGCCTCATGCTCTTCGTTCCAGATCGCGCCTTCCGTCAGTACGACCCGGTACATGGCGTTGACAGTGGGCACGGGTGTGATCAGGACACGCAGCTCCGTATCCGAGACGCGCTCGAGTCTTGCGGTGCCGAAATTGCTGTAGCCGGTTGCCTGAAGATCGGTCATGTAACCGACTTTAAATTCGGTCTCTGCGTCGAAGTAGACTTTCTCGTCAAATTTAAGAGTGATTTCGTCAAGATTCTCCACTGTGGTGCCGAAAGCGGGGTTCACGGATTCGGGAGCGAGGGTTGTCTCAACCCCGCCGGGGATGTATTCCTTGCCGCCGACTACTTTGAACTCGAGTTTTATGGCGTCGTTGGAGTGTCCTTTTTCGGGATCGCTCAGGAAAAGTTCGTCACCTACAGCGCCTTTTGCTATTGTCAGGGTATAGTCTCCGTTATATTCAGGATCCTTTACGAAGGACGCTTTCATGCAGGACCGGTCCGTAGCGTTCCAGTTGAAGAACAGAGGAGCTGTGAAGTTGTAGTTGGGGCCCTCTATTTTTGCCACCGCTCCTTCAGTCGGCATAAGGTTCGGGAGGTTGAAAATGAACTGCACGATCTCGAAAGTCCGCATTGAGACATCAAATTCGGGGGCGAGTTTAGGAGTGGTGCCGGTCAATGTGACATCGTACTTGACAGAATCATCCACGGGATCGTCTCCGCTGCCTTTGACTACAGTATAACCGACAGGGAATTCGTAAGCAAGATTGCTGACGTTCGTTCCGTTGACGACAAACCTCATTTTATTAGAGGTGAACTTGAGCTTATACTCACCCTTGACGTTGCGGTCAAGCGCAGCCGCGGGTTTGAAAACCACGGAAGTCGTTCCGTTGTAAACGGGCTGGCACGCGATTGATATGCCGTCGGGATCCGTGACGGTTACGGGATTACCTCCCAATGCCGATTTCTTGACTTCGGTCAGGCCCTCGCCATAGAATGTAATTGTGAACTCGGCCGGAAACTCATCCAGCTCGCTGCCGAACGCAGGGTCCGCGGTCATGGTGATGCCCTCGGTGCCCGAAGCTATTGGTTCAGGGGTATCACCTCCCGCTTCAACTATAGTATAGCCGAGCGGGAACTCGTAAGCGCCGTTGTTGACATTGGATCCGTTGACTACAAATCTCATTTTCGAAGCGACGAACTTGAGTTTGTATTCACCCTTGATGGTGCGGTCCAGCGAAGGAGCAGGGGTAAATACCGCGGTGGTGGAACCGTCGAATTTTACCTGACAGGCCACTGTCTTGCCCTCGGGGTCTGTCACGTTGATGGGATTTCCACCCAATGCCGATTTCTTTACTTCGGTGAGACCCTCGCCGTAAAACGTGATTGAGAACTCGGCCGGGAATTCGGTCAGCTCGCTTCCGAGAGCCGGATCGACCGTCATGGTGATTCCTTCTGTTCCGGCGGGAACCGGTTCTGATTCCGCCGCTTGCACCGCTGCCGTAAATGTCAATAGGGAAGCGGCCGCCAGTAGAAAAAGTTTTTTCATAGAAAAATTGTTTGTAACTGTTTTACATTGGGTTCAAACTGTTTTAATTCCGTGTTCCCTTTGTCCACCTCGGCA
>CAJUBC010000007.1 GCA_910584545.1 uncultured Muribaculaceae bacterium
ATCACGTTACATAGACGCACTAAAATTCAGCAAGTTACGTTATATATTGCAAATTTTTTGTAAATTTGCAACCGTATCCGCATGCCCTAAAAGAGCCGGATACACTTTTCCTTAAAATCCAATACAATAACCCATCACATCATATATAGAATCAATAACTGGACCATGTGGAAATTCAACCCTATACTCAAACCGACAATATGGGGAGGCACTAAGATTGCCGCACTCAAACAGATAGAGGACGCTCCGGCAAATATTGGTGAAAGCTGGGAAATCAGTGGTGTGGAAGGCAGCGAGTCGACAGTGGCTTCCGGCCCGGACCGGGGCCTCACTCTCGCGGAACTGATCCGCCGTCATGGCGCCAAACTGACGGGTGAACGCAATCTCACTCGCTATGGCGAAAGATTCCCGCTGTTGATAAAATTCATCGACGCGCACACGGATCTGTCCGTCCAGGTGCATCCGGACGATACTCTCGCACAGAAACGCGGTATGGTCAACGGCAAGACAGAGATGTGGTACGTGCTGGACGGCAGCGACAGCGACGCCCGTCTGGCCTTAGGGTTCAAACGCCCCGTAACGCGCGAGGAATACCCGGAACTGGCGCGGACAGGTGAGATAGAGAGTGTACTGAATTATTGTCCGATTGTTCCAGGTGAAGTGTATTTTATCCCCGCCGGACGTGTCCATGCCATCGGAGCAGGTTCTTTTGTGGTTGAAATCCAGCAGACATCCGACGCGACCTACCGAATATATGACTACCGACGTCTCGGCTCAGACGGGAAACCGCGCGAACTCCATGTGGAAGAAGCTCTCGATGCAATTGATTTCAACGACACCGACGCAAGGAAGAGCGAGTATATCGACCGACCCGACATCCCTGTGAACGTTGCCAAATGCCCCTATTTCACAGCTAATCTTCTGAATATCGACACCGAAGTGATGCGCGACTATAAGGAGGCCGATACGTTCATGGTCATCATAGCCACCGGCGGGGAGGCAGACATCTCTTGCGGGGGAGAGACCATGAATATACGCCGGGGAGAGACGGTTCTCGTTCCCGCCTCAGCCACGGGGATAGTAATCGACCCGAAAGGTGATTTTCAGGCACTGGAGGCCTATATTCCCTGATGCTCACCCATTCCCTTCAGAACACCAATACAGTGAAAGTCAACAGCAACCCGAACAGAGATTATCAGAAACCGTAAGCTATTGTGAATGAATTGCGGAGAATCTGCGTGTCGAGATTTTCCGAATGGAATGTGCGTAGGTAGAGACGATAGCCGAGACGCAGGAACTTCCTCCCGAACATCAGGTCTAAAGCCAGCAGGTTGTCAATCCCGAAACTATTGCCCCACCATCCGAAATGGGCCAGATCTTTTCTGTTGCCGAGATATATCTCGTACATCGTCTCTCCATATTGAGGGGAGAAAAAAGCACCCGCCGAAGGAATTCTGGCTACGTCGCGCACCACTACCGGCAACCGACCGAGCCTGAAACCATAGCTTGCTGAAGCCGTGAGGTCAATGCCGGCGTATGCAAGGGGGGTCACGGGATTATTGCCGTTCCGGGTCAGATACAATGCTCCGCCATAAAGATCGAGCATTCCGCCGAGAGTGAGATGCCAGCGGCAGGAAGGATTCCACTGCGCCGCAAGCCCCCAGCCGAAGTAAGCGGTTGAACCGAGCATTCCGGCCGATTTAGCAGGATTAAGCATAGAGCTGCAATCGAGCCTTGCGGCAAACGACATGAGCACTTTTTCCGGATTCTGCTTGAGGTTCTTGTTCCACTCTCCCGTCAGTGCCAGTCCCCAGCCGCGGTAACGCATAGGTGAGAGATAGGATGAATATGCCGTCACGCCACCGAGCTCGAGAGAATAGATCTGGGTGATCGGATTGCGAGGCGATGACTCGCATGCCCTGTTGCAGCATCCAGCCGCATCGGAACGTTCCCAACCGCCATGATATCGGCAACCCCTTGCTGAAGACTGTGCCGGGAAAAGCGCTGCCAAAGCCATCACCGCTCCTATTACAATCTTCCTGCCCATACACAAGTCATTATCAATCCGTGAAGTCAAAGAGAGAGGGCTGGTCCGACTCCTTCTCATCATGTTTATCAGCATCGGCCGGTTCAGCCTCCGGAGCTGATTCGGGCGCCGTCATGGCCATTTCCGATTCTCCGGCTGTATCAGAGCCTTCATTCTGTCCGGATACCGGGAGAGTTTCCGTTTCCTCTGTGGGTTCAGGTTCCGGAGTCACATCCTCAATATCTGCCAAAGTGAACTGTGTTATTCTCTTTCCCTTTGCCTTGAAACTCTTGACCGCAATGAATTCAGCAGCGTCAATCTCCACGTCCGGTCGAACTTCATCGGCTCCTCCGAAATGCAGTTTCAGTCTGGGAGATGCTGCGTCGGTAAGAAGCAGTATATCGCCACCCTCCTCACTGCCTACAAAACGTTGCGGCCGCCCCGAAGCCTCGAACGTGAAGCGTTTCAGATAAGGATAGCCGAGAGCCTTGTCGAAGAGCGCCAGAGTCCACACCTTGTGCTCGTCGAATTTCTCAATCCTGAGGATGTTATCCTCGTAATGGTTTGTGTCGGAGTAGGAAGATGTGAAATATTCACCCGTTTTAGTGATCACAAGCACCTTGTCATCACCTTGGAAAATGCCGAGACTCTCTCCTCGACCGTCATAGTTGAGACGAATCACATCGCGGTCGAACCACACCTCCCGTCCACCAAGCGTGCTTGTTCCCTTGCTTTCGAGGGAGACATTCTTGATGCGGTACTTAGTAACCAGATTTCCGAGAGAATCCCGCCCTTTGATCAATTGGTTGGCGAAATTCACCGACAGTTCCGTGTTGCGCGGGCGTCTGCCTGTCCCATTGGGCTCATCCACTAAAGTGACCTTGACTGTCTCGGCCTCACCGTTGGGATTTGCGGTAAGCCATTCCACGCGGCTGCCCGGCTCCCCCTTGGTGAGATTGTACTCCTTCTCGCGGGTAAGACCTGAGATATGGAATCTCTTCATGTATGAATTGCCGGCTTTGCCGTTGCGGTATATCACGTTGAAAATAGTGCGTGAATCGCGCTTCTTGTATATACCTATATGGATTACCTTCTTGCCGATATACAGCTTGTCCTGTACCCGGACAATCTTATATGTGCCGTCACGGTGAATCACAAGTATGTCGTCGATGTCCGAGCATGGGAACAGGAACTCGTTGTCTTTAAGAGCAGTCCCGATAAATCCACCATCCGCGTCGAAATAGAGCCTGCGGTTTGCCTCGGCCACCTTGGCGGCCTCGATGGAGTCGAACGCACGCAGCGTGGTGCGCCTCGGAAACCGGTCGCCGTACTTCTCCTTGAGATGGACATACCACTTCTCCGTAGTCTCGTCGATATGCTCGATATCGTGGTTAATCCGGGCTATCTCCGCATCAAGCCTTGCTATTTTCTCATCCGCCTTGGCGGAATTGAACTTGAGGATACGCGCCATCTTGATTTCCCAGAGCCTGATAAGGTCCTCATCAACTATTTCCCTGAAGAATGACGGTTTGAACGGTTCCAGCAAAACATCCACCCGTCTGATTGCCGTCTCCATGTCGATGGCCTGTTCTATAGCCATATCCTTATAGATACGCTCCTCGATGAAGATTTTCTCGAGAGAGGCGAACAACTGGCTTTCGCGGGCTTCGGCGAGGGCAATCTCAAGCTCCCGCTGAAGAATGTCGCGGGTGCGGTGCACTGAATCTCGCAAGAGTTCGCTGACAGACAGGAACTCCGGCTTATTGTCGCGGATCACGCAGCAGTTGGGCGAAATCGACACCTCGCAGTCAGTGAAGGCATATAGCGCGTCGATTGTCTTGTCGGAAGAGACACCGGGCTGAAGATGCACCACGACCCTCGCTTCTACCGAAGTGTTATCATCCACCTTGCGGATCTTGATCTTGCCCTTCTCCATAGCGGCAAGGATGGAGGAAATCAGTGTGGATGTGGTCTTGCCGAAGGGGAGCTCGGTGATGACAAGGGTCTTGTTGTCGAGTTTCTCGATTTTGGCACGCACCTTCACCGCGCCTCCACGCGCTCCATCGTTGTATTTCGACGCATCCATGAGTCCTCCTGTCTGGAAATCAGGCAGCAGCGTGAAGGATCGTCCATGCAGGCAGTCGATGGCCGCGTCAAGCACTTCGTTGAAATTGTGGGGCAGAATCTTGGAACTGAGGCCCACGGCTATACCCTCCACTCCCTGGGTAAGAAGCAGTGGGAATTTCATGGGCAGAGTCACCGGTTCCTGCTTGCGACCGTCATAACTGGGCATCCACTGTGTGATTTTCGGCGAAAATGCCGTCTCTATGGCGAACTCCGACAGCCGCGCCTCGATATAACGGGGGGCTGCCGCAGAGTCACCGGTCAGGATGTTCCCCCAGTTACCCTGCGTGTCGATTAGGAGTTCTTTCTGCCCGAGCTGCACGAGGGCATCCCCGATAGATGCATCTCCGTGAGGATGATACTGCATGGTGTTGCCCACGATGTTGGCCACCTTGTTGAAGTGACTGTCGTCGATCGTGCGCATCGAATGCAGGATACGTCTCTGCACAGGTTTGAGGCCATCCTCTATGTGCGGCACCGCACGCTCGAGAATCACGTATGAAGCATATTCGAGATACCAGTCGCGGAACATTCCCTGGAGGACTGTGCGACGGTCAGATGGATTTATTTCAGACATTCTAAGAGGCTATCCTTCGGTTCTTGGGCTCAGAAAATCGGGAAAGAGGAAGTGGTCTGCACGTATTTGCGGTTGAACTCAGCATCGCTCATGCAAAGCATCAGAATTCCCTGGATGAGCGTGATGATGCTCCATCCGCCGCAAGTAATCAGAGAGAGGAGGATTGTATAGATGCCGGCGGCAGTCTTGCCAATCACGAAATACTGTATACCGAGATATCCGAGAAAAATGGCAAGCAGCCCGCAGAGCACCCTCTGCGATACGCCGTCACCGGCGCCCGACACACGGCCCCTCCTGTTGTACAGTTCCATGAGCTCCGGATATGTGAACAGAGGCGCCCAGTCGGAACCGTCGCGCGACACGGGGGTATTGCTGTCGATGTCATAATACATCAGCTGCTGAGCCGACATAGGGCCGACAGTGCGGCCGTTGATAGTAAGATAATACTGCATAATGCACAAAAATAGCGTTTTTTCAGCAAAAAAGCAAATTATCTTCAGAGTTTTGTCGGATGGAGTCCGGATGCGGCATCGTCAGAGACTTCTGTCCTGTCTTCGACAATGACAACGACTTCATCATCCGAAGAGATTTCTGCATTTTCGCCAAGGAGCAAGGACTTCAGCTCTCCGCACAACAAGGCAACCTTGGCAATGTCGTTATGGACCCTGCGGGCGTATGGCAGAGAAAGGATATACAGAATACCTCCGACGGGTAGGAACCATTTCATGAACTTCCGCACCCTCGGTCCCGACACCGGATGAAGAATCCAGAGAGATTTCACAACAGGAAGACGGTTGAGTTTGTCAATGATACGCACGTCGCGTGAGTCACCGAGATAACCGGCCAGATTGTCGGTCATCTCTCCGATATGGTCCACTGTCTTCGCCGGGTATCCCCTGCGCCAGTATTGTCTGTAACTCTCACGCACGGGATAGATGCGGGTCCACCTGCGGGCCTCGTCGTGAAGCGTCTCGGCCATTTCAGCGCCGATCACCGGATCAACTTCATTGATGATGACCTCCTTCATCACAACGAGCCGCTTCTCGGGAAGTCCGAGACGGCGACGCAACCATTCCTTGTAGAGGTCGGCGTTGAATACCGACGAATCGTTCATCGCCTTATAGGTTACGAAAATACCGAGAGGCAGCAGGACAAAAGTCGATAGCCAGATTCCTACCCAGACATGCCAGTACCCTTCTCGGGCCATCTTGAACCCGGTATTGTCAATCACGTAGTAGACAAGGAACAGAATCACCGAAATCACCAGCGGTGCTCCGAGACCTCCCTTACGGATGATTGCGCCGAGCGGCGCACCGATGAAGAGGAATATGATGCAGGCTACGGAAAGCGTGTATTTCTTCAGCAGCTCTATTTCATGCCGACGCATCCTTTTTTTCTCATCATGGAGCTGTATGGAGCGGAATTCGAGTTCCACCGCCCTTGTCTTAAGGGAATTAGCCGCAGAGGCGAACACATTGTCCCTGGCTCCCGGGCTCAACGCACCAAGGAGAGAGTCGAGATCAAGCGGAGACAGCGATGCCTTGGACTGTTCCGACTCCTTATCGGCATGCTTGCCTTTCATCCGGACAGATTCCGACAGAGTTTCAGCCACGGGTGGAGCGTATCCTCCGAATCCCTCCCTGCGCGGAGGCATCAGGGCCGGGAATGAATTGGCGCGGAAATCAGGCTCGTTCTCAAGTCCTATCGAGTCGATGCGGTGGCGTATTGAATCTATCGCCACATGCAGCTGACTTATATTCTTACCTATATACTGACTGCTCATGCCCCCCTCGTCGATGCGGTTGAAATTGGCATCGAATGGAATCATGATCTCCTTGTCGAGGAAGGACTCTCGCCTGAACGGCACGTTGCGGTCGGAACCGGTCTGTTGTCTCAGATTCTCGAATTGTTCTCCTTGATACAGATGAAGATAAAGATACTTCATGTCAGGCGTGAAAGAGAGTCGGGCAGAATCCGCCAAAAGGATGGTCGCGTTGGAACCTCCACCCTTCACGTCGTAGATCATGGCGTCGTACAGCATGCCGGTATCCCGGTTCTTATGCTTGACATAGATACTGTAACCGGTTATCTGGTCGTAGAACGAACCCTCTGGAATCTCAAGTTCGGGTGATTTCTGCCGCGCTGAAAAAAGGAGAGTCCACATCTTGACCTGAGCGCGGGGGAGCACATCGTTCTGGAAAAAAAAGGCACCGACGGCCACGAACGATATGAATATTATGAGAGGGCTCATCACCTTCAGCAACGACACTCCAGAAGCCTTTATAGCCGTCAGTTCCGACTTCTCGCCCAGATTGCCGAAGGTCATGAGGCTTGCAAGCAGGATTGAGAGTGGGAGTGCCATCGGCACCATCGTCACCGCCGCATAGAAGAACAGCTCGGCAAGCACCGATACGGACAGTCCCTTGCCTACAAGATCGTTTATATACAGCCATAGGAACTGCATGAGCACGATGAAGAGCACGATGAAGAATGTCATCGCGAACAACGGCAGAAACCGCTTCAGGACGTACAGATACAGTCGCTTTACAACTTTCATGCTCGTGAAAAGGATGCGAAAAGAAAGCACTCCGGAGGGAGGGACGGGAGTTTCGCGGCGTAAAGTTAGAAAATATTGATGAGATACTTCTTATTTTACTGAACTTTTTTGTAATTTTGCAAATGAAGTCGGCACCTTGTCTTAAAAAATGTTAATGCAGGGGTCCTTCCTGACATCATCGGAAACAAATCTAATAAACCATATTACCATGACACTTTTTGAAAGGTTGACAAAGAAGGCACAGGAGCATCCCCAGAGGCTGATCCTGCCCGAATCGCTTGAACCGAGAACTCTTCAGGCAGCTAACAGAGTGATTGAGGCCGGCATCGCCGACATCACATTCATCGGAGAGAAAGAGGCCATACTGGCCAAGGCATTCGAACTTGGACTTCCCGAGATCGAAAAAGCCCGCATCGTGAGCGCCAACGACACCTCATTCACGGAGCCATACGCGGTCCTGCTTCAGGAACTTCGCAAGAAAAAGGGCATGACCATCGAGGAAGCCCGCGAGATGGTGCTCAACCCGCTGTACCTCGGTTGCCTCATGATCAAGCGCGGTGACGGCGACGCCATGGTCGCCGGCGCCCTCAGCCCGACATCCCACGTGCTTCGCGCAGCCTTCCAGGTGCTCAAGACAAAACCAGGCATCTCTGTGGTGAGCGGAGCCTTCATCATGCTTCTTCCCCAGAACTGTCCCTACGGCGAGGACCAGATGCTCATCTTCGCCGACTGCGCGGTCGTTCCCGACCCAACGGCCGAGGAACTCGCACAGATCGCCATCGCAACCGCAAAGACCACAAAAGATATCGCCGGACTCGACCCGGTCATCGCTATGGTCAGCTTCTCGACAAAGGGCAGCGCCACCCACGAGCGCGTCGACAAGGTCATCGAGGCCACGAGACTCGCTCATGAGATGGATCCCTCGCTCAAGATCGACGGCGAACTCCAGAGTGATGCCGCCATCGTTCCCGCCATCGGCGGCATGAAGGCTCCCGGAAGTGATGTAGCCGGAAAGGCCAACACCCTCATCTTCCCCTCGCTCGAGGTCGGCAACATCGCCTATAAGCTCGTGCAGCGTATCTCCGGAGCCGGTGCCGTCGGCCCGATTCTCCAGGGTCTCGCAGCACCGGTCAACGACCTCTCGCGCGGAGCCACAGTCGACGACATCGTCAACACAATCATCGTGACCTGCAACCAGGCCATCGGAGACAAGAAACTTTGATTTCCAAAATATTCTAAAGAAGAAAAGTCCAGATGAATATACTCGTATTGAACAACGGAAGCTCGAGCGTGAAATACAAGCTGATCGACAGCGATACAAAACGAGTGCTCGCCGAAGGCGGCGTTGAAAAGATCGGTCTTCCCGACTCATTCATAAAGTTCAAGACCCCCGACGGCAAGAAAGAGACCGTAGTGGTCTCGATGCCCGACCACAAGGAGGCTATCCGCCAGGTGTTCAAGGTGCTCACCGACCCCGAAAAGGGTGTGATCCGCGACCTCAAGGAAATCAATGCAGTAGGCCATCGCGTGGTGCACGGCATGGAATACTTCAACAAGTCAGTGCTCATCACCCCGGAGGTGATAGAGCGCGTGAAGGAATGCTATCCGGTGGCTCCGCTACATAACCCCGCCAACATCACAGGTATCGAGGCCATTCTCGATCTGCTTCCTGAAGTTCCGCAGGTTGCCGTGTTCGACACCGCCTTCCATCAGACCATGCCCGCGAAAGCGTACATGTACGCCCTCCCCTACGAGGATTATGAGAAATTCGGCATACGCCGCTACGGCTTCCATGGCACAAGCCACCGCTACGTGTCGCGACGCGCCTGCGAATTCCTCGGACTCGATTACGAGAAGCAGCGCATCATCACCTGCCACATCGGCAACGGTGGCTCAATCACGGCGATACGCGACGGCAAGAGCGTAGACACCTCGATGGGCCTCACCCCTACCGAAGGTCTCATGATGGGTACCCGCGTGGGTGATGTGGACCCCGGAGCACTCACATATCTCATGGAGCGCAGGGATATCGGATACAAGGAACTCCAGAAAATCATCAACAAGGAGAGCGGTGTGCTCGGAGTGTCGGGCATTTCCAACGACATGCGCGACATAGAGGCTGGAATCGAAGCCGGCAACGAACGTGCCATCCTCGCCATGGACATGTATGAGTACCGCATCCTCAAGTACATCGGCGCATACACAGCCGCTCTCGGCGGCGCCGACGTGATAGTGTTCACCGGCGGTGTCGGCGAGAACCAGACCTCAACCCGCGAGAACATCTGCAAGGCCCTCGAATACCTCGGAGTCACATTCAATGCCGAGGCCAACAAGGTTCGCGGTTCGGAAATCGAGATTTCCGGTCCGGATTCGAAAATCCGCGTGGTGGTGATCCCCACCGACGAGGAGATGATGATCGCTTCGGATACGGCTGAAATCGTAGGGAAACTCTGAATTTAAAAAGGCCCCTGCCTTGTCCCGGGCAGGGGCCTTCATGTTTTTTGGGGATAATATTTCTATCTATGCTCGATATAATATACTGGAACGCCGACCCGGTGATATTCTCCATCGGACCGATTGCGGTGAGATGGTACGGACTCGCATTCGCTGTCGGTTTCATCCTGGGATATTCGATAGTGGCCCGCATGTTCAAGCATGAGGGTGCGCCGGAGAAATGGCTCGGCATCCTGCTTATGTACCTTGTGGTGGGAACCATCGTCGGTGCCCGCCTCGGCCACGTGTTCTTCTACGAATGGGATTATTATTCCCAGCACCCGGGCGACATCCTGAAGATATGGGAGGGAGGACTGGCAAGCCATGGAGGCACCATAGCGCTGATAATAGCCCTCTTCATCTTCTCCTGGTGCGTGAGCAAGAAGCCTGCAAGCTGGGTATTCGACAAGGTCGTAATCCCCATCGCGCTGGTAGGTGGTCTTATCCGGCTCGGTAACCTGATGAACAGCGAGATTTACGGCGCACCCACCGATCTGCCCTGGGGTTTCATATTCCTGCGTAACGGCGAGACTGTTCCGGCACATCCGACACAGATCTACGAGGCTCTGTGCTACTTCGCACTCTTCGGGCTTCTCATGTGGATGTATTGGAAAAAGAACGCCGAAGAGCGACCTTGGCTCATCACCGGAGTCTTCTTCATCGGTATATTCCTTCCCAGATTCCTCATCGAGTTCGTAAAGAACGTGCAGGTCACCTCGGAATATGGAATGATCGAGCGTTACGGCCTGAATATGGGTCAGATGCTCAGCATTCCCTTCATTCTCATCGGCGTGGTCCTCGTGATTGTCGCGCTGAAGCGTCCGCGCGTGAAATTTTCATTCCCCAATAGGTTTTCTGACGCAGACGAGACAGAAGCGAAAAAGAAGAGAAAATAAGTTCCTCACTTGTAAAATCAATGCTCCTCTATGATGGCTTGCAAGCCATCATAGAGGAGCATTGACGTATATTTCTAAAAAGAATTACGACAGCATAGCCGTCACCTTCCGCAACGCGGAAATGAAGATGTCCACCTCCTCGAGAGTGTTGTACACGGCAAATGATGCGCGCACAGTACCTTGTATTCCGAACCTCTCCATCAGCGGCTGCGCACAATGATGACCGGTGCGCACCGCCACTCCAAGACGGTCGAGAAGAAGCCCCAGGTCGTAATTGTGGATATCGCCCACATTGAACGATATCACAGCTGACTTATCCGGTGCGGTACCGTAAATACGGAGGTCCGGGATCTCAAGCATCCGCTCTGTGGCGTAATCAAGCAACTCATGCTCATGCGCGGCAATATGCACCATTCCCACTCTCTCGATGAAATCGAAACAGCGAGCGAACGCGGCGATGTCGACAAAGTCCGGGGTACCTGCCTCGAATTTGAAGGGAAGGTCCGCAAAAGTAGTGCCTTCGAACGATACGTGCCGGATCATCTCTCCTCCACCCTGATAAGGAGGCATGCTCTCGAGAAGGTCCCTGCGTCCGTAAAGCACGCCAACGCCGGCAGGGCCGTACATCTTATGGGAGGAGAAGGCATAGAAATCACAATCGAGATCCTTCATGTCGAGATTCAGATGAGGAGAAGCCTGCGCACCATCGACAAGCACTGGAACGCCATACCCATGGGCTACAGCGATCATATCTTTCACCGGATTGACCGTACCGAGAACATTGCTGACATGACAGAAAGCGGCCATGACGGTGCGTGGACCGAACAGCGAACGATACTGCTCCTGATTAAGAACTCCACGGTCGTCGATGTCCACCACCCGGACCTTGATTCCCCTCTGAGACTGAAGCAATTGCCAGGGGACTATGTTGGCATGATGCTCCATCACCGTCAATATCACTTCGTCACCTTCGGAGAATCGCTGTCCGAAAGATGACGCCACAAGATTGATCGCCTCCGTGGTGCCTCGCGTGAAAATCACCTCTTCGGGACTGGCGTTGATATACGCCGCCACACGCCTGCGGGTGGCTTCCTGCATGTCGGTGGCCTCGCGGGACAGGAGATGTACTCCCCTGTGGACATTGGCCTTATGGTGCTCATACATATCGACCACAGCATCCACCACAGTCGATGGAGTCTGGGATGTGGCCGTATTGTCGAGATATATAAGCGGACGGTCATTGGCCCCACGACTCAAAATCGGGAATTCTTTCCGTATCGAGTCAATATCTATAACAGATTTGCCTGAATCCATATCTTATACGATTATAACCGCGTCATCCAAATGATGACCTATTCAATTATTCGCAATGCACGGCACATGAGCCATCGCCGCGACGGCATGACGAACAAGCCGTCTCGGCACCTGCGAAGCGACGTTCCACAAGCAGACGCAGCCGGTCGCGTAGAGACTCTATCCCCACGGCATCGATCACATCCGCCATGAAAGCCTGACGCAACAGAAGACGCGCTTCAGACTCCGGAAGTCCACGGGTGCGCATATAGAACATCTGCATCGGGTCGAGCTGACCTATGGCGGAGCCGTGGCTGCACTTCACATCATCGTTATAGATCTCGAGCTGAGGTTTGCTGAAAACCTTCGCCTTGTCCGAGCCGACAAGACTACGGTTTGCTTGATATGCCTCAGTCTTGACTGCGCCGGGAGCGACATATATGCGACCGGTGAAATCGGCATGCGCCTCTCCGTCGACAGTGTATTTGAACAGCTCGTCTGACTGGCAGCGAGGCACCGCATGATTTATCCTTGTATATGTTGAGAGCCTGCGGGATTCATCGCCGATGCTCATACCGTAAAGTCGCAGCGAGGCACCTTCACCGTCGAAATCGCAGAAATACTCGTTGCGCGACTCGCCGTTGAACAGTGTCATTCCGTCGACAGTAACATTACTGTCTTCGCTTTGGCGGAGATAGAGGGCAGACAGACGTGATGTATCGCGGGAGGATTCCTCGATCTCATAATAATCGAGCCGAGCCCCCTGACCCACAAAAAGCTCCACGGTCTGGAGATCCATGAACCGCACGCCGTCCTGCTGTGTATGGTCGCACACGAGCAACTTCGCTTCCGCCCCTGCCTCGAGCACCACAAGCACACGGCGCACAGCCATCAGAGGCATACCATTGGAGAGGATATTGACAAGCTGCACCGGCCGCTCGAGCCTCACTCCGCGCGGAACATAAAGGAACAGGCCGTCCTGGGCAAACATCGAGTCGAGAGCCACGATAGGATTATCCATCGACGCCGCCTCTCCGTAATATTTCTCCACAAGACCGGGGTATTCCCGAGCGAATTTCCGCAGGCTTCCCGCCAGTACTCCCTCGGGGAGAGATTCCCCCGCACCCTCTGCTGAAACGAGCGTATCGTTCTCCATCAGGAAAAGGGATGACTTCACGAGCGGGACATCGCACCGGAAAGTCGCGCCCGGATTCACGTCTATGTCGATTTTATCCAGATTAAGACCGAAATCAGGCGCAAGCATGGCATCAAGATCCGTATCCTGATAATTCTCGGCACCTTTCGCTGGAAGCCGGTTCACCTCAAGCATCCGGCAAGCCGTGTCGCGCAACTGATTGAGCGGTCCCGCGCCGTTCGCATCGATCATCTCCCTATGCGCACGGAACAGTTCGGTGTATTGATTTATAGCAGACATAGGCTCAATCGTTTCGGTCCTCCTGTTCCTTGATCCAGTCATAGCCACGGCTCTCCAGTTCGAGAGCGAGCTCAGGCCCACCGGTCATCACAATCCGGCCCTTGTACAGGATATGCACGAAATCGGGCTTGATATAGTCAAGGAGACGCTGATAATGGGTTATGACGATTGTGGCGTTGTTGTCGGTCTTCAGTTTGTTGACACCTTCGGCCACTATCCGGAGCGCATCTATGTCAAGACCGGAATCGGTCTCGTCGAGAATAGAAAGACGGGGTTCGAGCATAGCCATCTGGAAGATCTCATTACGTTTTTTCTCGCCGCCTGAAAAACCTTCGTTGACAGAACGTGAGGCGAGTTTTGTATCAAGTTCCACCACTGCGCGCTTCTCCCTCATCATCTTTAGGAAATCGGTGGCGCTCATGGGAGGCTCGTGGAAATATTCCCGTTTGGCATTGATTGCCGCACGCATGAAGTTGACCATCGAAACACCCGGAATCTCTACAGGATACTGGAAGCCGAGGAACAGTCCCTCATGGCTTCTGATTTCAGGCTGCATCGCCAGAAGGTCCTTGCCGTAGAATTCAGCCTCGCCCCCTGTCACAGTATATGCGGGATTGCCGGCAAGCACCATCGACAATGTGGACTTTCCTGAGCCGTTTGGCCCCATTATAGCGTGCACCTCGCCGGGACGCACCTCGAGATTTATACCGCGGAGAATCTCCTTACCGTTGATTTCCGCGTGAAGATCCTTGACTTTAAGCATAATAAGTTATATACTATAGTGTATTTTAATTCATTTCATTTATAGACTCAACTCACGTCATCCTCGCGCACTCCCTGTTAAATCAATAACAACCGGAAGTGGTGGATATGTTTCCGAAAAAGAGGAATCGTTGATGGAAATCTTCTTCGCCTCCTCAAGCTGGATTCGGTGGGCAAGTTCATCCGGGCCCTCGCATCCGAGGACTGCCGGAGCAAAAAGCATCACTTCCTCCACTATGTTGCCGTCATCCGATTTCATCGATTTCAGCAGGATTGAGTCGCTGTGAAATCCGAGTATGATGTTATATGCCATCGAGACCAGCAACATGTATTCGAAAAGAGTGAACAGCGAACCGCCAATATTGTCAAGAATTGTCGAATCGGTATTCTTGAACACGAAGAGAAGAAAGGTCGTGACTGTGCGAAACACCGCATATACGGCAAGAAATACCAGCGAAGCGGCGACTATACCGCAGGTGAAGCTTTCCTCCGCGCTTCCATAAGGAGTCCAATTAAACGCACCCCTGAGCACATCTGCGAGAGGGTCGGTGAAAATCCTTGCGCACACGATTCCGAAAGCAGTTCCGATCACGGCTGGCAGCTGACGGGAGAATTTCATTCTGAATCCTCTCAGAACCGCGAAAGCGGCTACCCCAAGCACAAGGATATGATACAGCACCACCGACATAAACCACTCTTCTCCTTAGCTGATGTCGGGCGTCTTCAGCAGGACGACCGCCATTGCCGATATTCCCTCTCCGCGGCCTTCGAAACCGAGGCGCTCTGTAGTCGTGGCCTTTACAGACACGCAACCTGTATCTGCTCCAAGAACGCCTGCGAGCGTTTCCCTCATCTCCTCTATGTAGTCCGACAGCTTCGGGCGCTGCGCGCAGACAGTCACATCCACGTTGCCGATCTCGCGTCCGGCCTCCCTCATCATTTCACAGACGCGGGCCAGCAGCAATTTGCTGTCGGCCCCGCTGTATTCTTCCGATGTATCGGGAAAATGATATCCGATGTCCCGCATGGCGAGAGCACCGAGAATGGCATCGCAGAGAGCGTGTATCGCCACATCCGCGTCGCTGTGTCCGAGAAGCCCAAGCTCATACGGTATCTTTACCCCGCATAACCAGAGATCGCGCCCCGGCACAAGCCTGTGGACATCATAACCCTGTCCTATTCTGTACATATCTCATATTTAATCTCTTATCCATGTGCCGTCATCTGCGGCGACGCCCCATCAGGTCGCGCAGTCCATCCATGTCGAATGTCAGCGAGAAGCGGAGTGTCTGGTCGAGCGGGCTGCTTTGGGCGGTGGCCAACATATAGGATGCATCAAGGCGCACCACATTTAGAGAGAAACCGGCACCAAACGCGAAATAGCTACGGCCTCCCTTGTTGGCGTGCTCATAATTGTAGCCGGCACGGACAAAGAACTGCTGATTGTAGACATATTCCGCACCCAACGACACCCCTATCTCCTGAAATTCCTCCTTAGCACCTCCGGGGGCGTCGGTGAAACTCTTGAAGATAGCAGTGATGGGCGACATCGTGTTCCATTTGTCGAGAGCCTCATTGTAGGCTGTCTGTCCTTCGGAGGAGGACATGTCGAAATCCTTAGGACGGGGTTTGGTAGGCACAAGCAGTTTGTTGAGGTCAAGACCGATCGCCAGAGTATGGTAATCGGCAAGCGGGAACATGAAGTTGGCTCCGAGACGCAGATTGGCGGGGAGGAACGCGTTGTTCGTACCGTTGTCGTATGAGACCTTCGTACCGATATTGGAGATGTCGAATCCCCATGAGAACTGGCATTCGTTCCGTCCGATCATCGGGAAAGTAGTGTAATATCCCGACAGATCCACAGAGAACGCATGCGCGGCGTTATTCTGTTCTCCGGTCTGTAGATCCTGATATGCGAGGTCTGACAGAATGTATCTCAGCACCACTCCCATGGAGAACTTCGAAGATAATTTTCGCGAGTAACCCACATCAATCGCCATTTCGTACGGGTTAATGGTCTGCGTCACTCCTCCGCCGTTTCCACCCGAAGAATACTCCCCTGTGGTCACCTCTCCGAGCGAGAAGTAACGGAACGTCGCGCTGAGCGCCTGATTGTCACCACTGCCAAGTTTGTAATAACCGGAAAGGTCCGCCAGGAAGATGTCGTTGACAATCTTGCGCAACCAAGGGGTATAGGAGAGGGAAAGGCCGCCCTGCGAGTATGCGAAAGCATACTTGGATGGATTCCAGAACTGCGAGTTCATATCCGGATCGGTGGCGGCTCCGAGGTTACCCATGGAGCTGCCGCGCGCGTCCGGCGCAATGCCCAGTGTCGTCACACCGGTATTGACCGGATTGAACTCGTTGTCCTTGATGTCGTTCTCCGCTGTAGCGACGGAAACCGCCGTTCCGAGCAGCAGGCATACTGACGTTATTCTTTGATTCATCTTTATCTTCCAACTCCGGAATCTGCCGGAGTCTATATCTATAAACTTGTTTTTACCCTAAATATTGCCGTCTCCCAACATACCGGCTCCCGTATGGAAGCCGTTCCTCCGACCCTATCTATCAGTCAATCACCGAGAACTCAACCCAGTTAGAGCAGAGTCTCGAGCCTTTGGCCGATTCGGAGCGCACACAGGCGCGATATGTCCCGGCTGGCAGCATCATCTTTTCCCACGAGAAGCGTCCGGAACTTACATTCATGCCGTCCTTGACATTGCCGTAACAGTCCACCACGACAAATCTAAGCATCTCACCATCGGGATACCCCTCTATCGAGAATGACATCCCGTCAATTGCGACATCCGAATCGGCAGAAAGGCGAAGGGCACTTGAAAGTTTCTTCTCGAACTTGAATGATACGTCTGGAGTTGTGTTGCCGGCAGCGTCGGTCGCCGACACTGTCATCGTATGCATGCCTTCGGCAAGATTTACCGCGGGTACGAGGGCTGTGTAGTTTCTCAACGCCGACTCATTGTAGCGTTCCTTGACCGAGACCTCTATCTCGCGACCATCAATCTTGAGACGCGTTCCACTGCCGGCGCCTATACCGGGCATGATGGCCACATCATCGCTGACCTCGACTCGAACGGCATCCAGCCAAGGATCGTACTCCGCCTTCACGTCAGGATCAGTCACATCTCTCTCGACAGTGTCATCGACTGGAGCATCGTGCATAGCCATCGGAAGTGTGGTATAGGCGGATCCTCCAAGTTGACGAGCACGGTCATAGAAACCAACATACACCTGCAGCTTCTGGTCCTTACCTTTGGAAGAGAGATATCTGTCGCATTCTCCGGAAAGCGGGACCTTGATCGAGAAGAATCCGTTCCTCACCTCTCCCCGTACAGCGGAAATCATGGTATCGTCATAATACTGGTAAATCGTCTCCACATTGCCGTTTGATTCCCGGGTGAACACGACTTCCCGATACTCCGGACGAGCAAGCTTTATGACCACGTCTCCGTTGAAATTCTCATCTACCGAATCATCAAAATCCTTGACGCGTCCCTCGATCACTGCCACATCTCCGGCTCTGAATGCTGTTCCCCCACTTACTTTGAGGTCCGCACCGACAACCGAAACCGGCATCTTCACCGCCGGATCGCCGACATAAATGAAGCAGAGCTCATTTCCGTTGGAATTGCGGGTCTTGGCCTCGGCATAAACCTCTCCTACAGTTGGCACCTCTGTCCTTTTCTTTCCATCCACATTGAACATAGCGTTGATGAACCTGCTGCTGAGCTCATAGTTCTGGTTGGACCATACGGTACGGGTAGATGCCACGGTACCTATCGCTCCACGTGGATTACCCAGCACGGCAAGCTCGCCCAACCCTCTTTTGCCGGCATCGGGCATAGTCAAGTCACACCCCGCAAAGAAATGGAAGAACATATTCCGATTCTTTATCTCGGTAAAATCGGCTGTATTCAAAAACATCAGCTCATTGGTCAGAAACGACGAACATGAATGACCGTAATAGATAACAAACAGTTTTCCGGTCTCCATTTGTTCTCGACAGATTTTTTTGCTTTTATCCCCTCCATGTTCTTCCACTCGCACTGTGGTATGGCGGAACCGGGTGTCGTGATGGGTTCCCGCATGTTTCTGTATCACATCATGAATTTTACATGCCTGCTCATCGTGGGAATGTGAGTCTCCCGGACAGCTGTAAGAGAACGATTCGTTAACCATCCATGCCCAATCGGTCTCTTCCATATATTCCTTGATCTTGCTTACGGCCCTGCGCGCCTCGGCAGGTGTCTCGACCGACAACAGACCGACACCGACTTCCATTTTACTGTCATGCATAGTCTTCGCCGCCGGGATATTGTCCGTCATCATACCGTAGAAATCTATCGCGAACGGAATCTCAGTCGACGGAAGTTCCAATGGCTGCTGGTATGCAATCAGTTGCGTACAGTCCTTCTTGACAGTGCCTATTCCTCTCAGATTTCCCGTTACCGGGCCGAACAGAAGCACGTTCTTGAGCTTACGCTCCGAGCTCTGATACAGCAACTTGGCCAATGCCCTATATGCCATGGGATCAGGGTTGCCCCATGAGAATTCATTGTATATGGTCTGCGGGTCAACAACCAGTACCCTGATATTGTCATGCTTTTCATGAAGAGCAGCGATCTCGCGTGCCTCTTCTATAAATTCAGGGGTAGAAATAATCAGGAATTCACAACCCTGTGCCATTTCTGCATGCAGGTTCTGATTCTGTATGGCAACAGCGTCGTCACCCACCGAATAACGTCTTTCCGGATTTACCACTATGAAATCATGGTCACGGCTGTCGTTAGGGAAATAAGCCTTCCCTCCCGACACGGTGACCTTCATCGGAGATTCCGGAACAGTCACATCATACACCTCTGCCCCTACCGGAACCGGAAATGAGAACTGCTCATCCGGTCCTCCCGGGAAAGCTATACGGATGGTTTCCTGAGAAAGCCGGGACGATGAAACCCCTGCCAGACTCTTGCCGTAAGTTATCACACAGTTGTCGATTGCGAATACTTCCGCATCGACGATATTTGTAGCCTGAAGATTGAAAACCGGATTGGCCTGTCCGGACAGGTCCGCTACTTTCATCGAATTGGCCGGGCTGTCGAAATGGTATCTTCCCGGACCGGTCACATTAACTTCCAACGGACTGGCGAGTCCTGACATCTTTCCTTGACCGTAAGCAATATTATAGTTGAGGTTTCCGGTAACCGTGACAGGAGTTGAACTCGATCCTCCTCCGATATATGTAGCCAGACTGACCTCCAGTTTCTCACCAGGCACGGCAAAAGGCATCGGAGCGGCCCATGAGTGACGTGAGGATTCAAGACAATCCTCCCCGTAGAACATCTGACCGGTATTGTCATCGTTCTGATGCAGGTCGATCTCATGATAATGGTATCCGAGACCTACCGACATCTCTGAGGTGGTACGCTGAGAATTATAAGGTATCGAACCCATTGATGAAATGTCATCGCATTCACCGAGCATATAATGGCCTTTCTCAGTGTAAATATTCATGGGAGCCGCCTGAAAACGGTCTCTCACGAAACTGATGTTTTCTGTTCCCACACCATAAAAAACCAATTTGCCGTCGCCATGAAGCACGGCGACACCGGTCAGGTCATCTTCCATAAGACGGTTCCCCTGTCCATCCGTAAAATTATATCCTATGGTCCTGCCGCCGCGGCCGAACACTCCGACTTTCTCCGGATTGCTGAATCCGAGTTCACGAAGTTTGTCATAAGATATCTCATAAATACCGGTCTTGTCGACTGATATTCTTACCCAATGTCCCATTGCGAGACGGGAATCCCCGGAGAATTCGTAATCGAATGTGGAGCTTACTACTGCCGAAGCTCCGAGTGCCGATAAAACAACCGGTATCGCTATTAATGACTTTAGATTCATTTTACGTTTATGTCAAGTATGTTGGAACTGTCTGCTGTCTTAACTGAAATATGGTCACCGGCCACGAGCCGGATACCTGAGGGTGATATATGCGGAAGTATTATGTCGCCCGTCTTTATGGTACAGCCTCTGCTGATTTCCGATATAACCTCCTCTATATGCCGATATGATGAATCAAGCGACCATCTAATCTCTTTTCCTCCGGTTTTTATCACAAATTCACCGCGATTTTCCTGTACCGGAATAAAACTTCCAAGCATGCAGCTCCCGTCGAAAGCCACAGCGGGAGTCCATGGCAATCCGCGGGTCACAGACTTCTCAAGCCTGTCGACGGCCACTACCGAGAAACCGAAAGTAATCTCATCGTAATATCTCGAAGCGAATCTGGAGGCGATACTCTTTCCGAGCTTGCAGATCTTTACAGCTACGGAAGGCAGCGCCACAAACCGCGTGTCGAAATCCGGCACGAAAAACGGATTTCCGCTCCGTATTATAGACGAATCGGGAATCTCATACCAGTTTCCCTGAAGGGAGTCCCGGTCCTGCATAAACAATGACTCGCCACTGTCCGGGAGGTATCCGGCATGATTGCCGAGAGCTGCAAATATCTTCATGTGTCAGAGTGTGTTCAATCTGTTGAATATCAATGCAAGATGTGCATAAATAGATGTATTCGCCATAACTATTCCTTCAGCCACCTTCACACGGTAAGGAGTGAAATTCCAGATGGCGCGGATTCCCGCTCCCACTGCAATATCGGCCGATTCCTGAGCGGATTCGACGGGAACCGTGAGAATGGCAATTTCCGCCGGCTCGCTCTCCATCCTCGTATAGATGTCGTCGATATGCAGAATCGGAACTCCATATTCGTCCCGGCCCAGACGGGAGGGATCCACATCGAATCCCGCTACAATCTCAAGTCCGTAGTTGGCAAGTCCGGAGTCCTGTATCAATGCAGTTCCGAGACTGCCTGCCCCTATCACGTATGCCTTATGCCTATGTGAGAACCCGAGGAAATCCTCAAGCGCCGACGAGAGAGCCTTGACCTCATATCCGATTCTCGTCTTTCCCTTGAGATTGAGGAATGAGAGATCCTTGGCAATCTGGGAGGCATCGACGCTCAACGCCTTGGATATGTTGGTGGAAGACACGAACTCCACACTGCGCCTTTTCAGTATATCTATATAAGCGAGATACCATGGCAGACGTCGAAGTGTCGGCTCCGGGAGGATTGGGGTATTGCCTGAGTGGTTCATTTCTATAGCAGTCACTGGGCCGTAACGGCAAGTTTCTTCGATTTTGATGAATATGTGCCTTCGGGAGTCTCTACGACGGCACGATAAATATAAATGCCGCGCGGTACTCTGAGTCCGGACGAATCCTTTAGATCCCATTGCTTCGAAATCCTACTGGAGGCATCGGTACTTGTCGAGGATTCATCCCCCCACATTTTCTTGCCGTTGAGGTCATACACCCCTATAGATGTACCGAGCACCGTATTTGGACGATCCACCTCAATAGTGAATACAACGCTGGTAGAGGCCGGGTTGCAATCTGTGTATATATCGTATATCACCGGATCCGAAGCAGCCGCCACCTGAAAGTCGATCTGAGCCTTGGAGCTGTTGTTGGCGTTATCCCATACAGTCAGTTCCAAAGAGTGGTTACCCGGGGTTATGTCCGATAGGGGGTAAGCAATCACTCCGGCACCGGGAGTCTCAGGATCAGACTCGAAGTAGCCGGCGATATCGGCAAATGTCTTGGAGCCGTCAAGTGTCAGCGACATCTTGTGGCCGATTCCGGCATCCGAAAGATTGATTCCTGACGCATCGCTGACGCGGGCTATGACGAGAGAATTTGCATTCACCACACCTCCGCTCTCAAATCGCTCGTTGTTAAGATAGAAATATTCCACCTTTGGTCCGACCGTATCGGTCATCACGTCATGCTCAATCCCGTAGACATAGAACTTCTCCGTCTCCCCGTTCGCCTCTTTCCCGCGACCGTCCCAAGCGTATGCCACTATCCGCGCCGGAGAATAATTGTTCTCTATCTCCGGAGGCATCTGTACAGTCGCTTTCCATCTGCCCTCTGAGGCCTTTATTGAAGTGGCGGCAAGACGCGTCTTGCGGTCGTTGTACATTTTCTGTACTCCGTCATCACCGTTGCCGTAGGTAGTGATTACCCGTTCAGCATCGTATACCTGCAGATTGACTGTGCCATCGAATGCCGTATCGACGTCTCCATCCCGAGTCCTCACAACTCCCTCAATCTCCAGTTTGCCGAGAGCCTTCACCTCCGGCACAGCTTCTGCGGATTCAAGTTCAGTACCGTTTATCCTTTCGATATCCACTGAATAAGACGGCGAAGGAATGCGTATGGCGGGATCCCCCATAAAACAATATCTGAGTTTGTTGTCATCACCTGAAAACAGATTTTTCCCTTCACGGTAGATATCGCCGAAGCGGAGCGGCAAACCATCTGTTCCTCTTGCGAAGAATCTGCTCGATGTGTATTGATTAAGGGTTCCATTCTGAGCAATGTAAACTGATCGGCTCGGCACTATCATTCCAATTACGCCGGCATGAGGATTAAGCATAATCCTTTCAGCTCCGGACACTTCCTGAGTGTCCCAGCAATTGAAACGGCATGTGGCAGCATAAATGAAGGTCAGGTTTCGATTGGTCATGCCGATTATGTCAGGCCATTCCCACAGATGTTCATGAGACCAGCTGGTTGTAGATCCATGACCGATATAGTTAGTAAGAATAACTCCGTCGTTATAGTTACGAAGCATTCTTTCCGTGGCTTTCGGATATGCGGCACCTACACTTGTGTATTCCAGCGGATATGAGTCCAGATAGAGTTTGTCGTACAGGAAATTCTTTCCGTTGCCTGACGACCTCATACTGTTGTAAGCGGTTTCTGCCTGCTCAAGATGGGTTCCCAGATCGCCGTCATCGGCTATTATCATCACCTTGTTCCGCCACGGTCCGTAATTTGGATTCTTGACATATTTCTCGATTTTCGACGCCATGGCGAGAGACTCCGCCGATGTCTTGACGGGAAGGCGTCCTATGGCGACATTGATCTTCGCCTTACTGAGTGAAAACCGACCCGAAACCTCATCATCGAGCATTCCGATATAGTCATCGTTGGAGTAAGACTTAGTTTCCGTCTCTCCTGTCGGGGACTGCCATATCAGCAACGGAGAATAACCGCATTCCAGGGTTTCCTGCAACAGATGCCGCGGATCGAAGGTAGGCTTACCCATAAGAAGACAGTATTTCAGACGCTCGCCACCCTCGCGATCATACCACATCTTCATCATTCGGCGGAACGCGCTGAAATCAGCTCGACCTCCGGAAAACTCATTGTAGATATCGTCGGCAAGGAGAACATGTACTGTCATACCGTCCACATCCCTGTGTAATTGCGCTATCCTTTCGGAACCTTCGCGGAAATCAGGAAGCGTTATGACGACCATATCCGGCACAGGCAGCGAATGCAGGTCTTGGTTGGCGATACCGCTGCCCGCCTCTGCCTCTATTGAGATTGACTCCGGATTGAAGGCGATATACTCGCGATAGCCCTTCGGGGCGACAAAAGCGGCCTCCGTTCCGTTCAGACGACTTTCCACCCGCATCGGAGCAAAGCGATTCGTCACATCCCAGATCTGCGTAGTTGCAGAGCATCCCTTCACCCGTACCTCCTCGCTGCCGGAATATGTATCGAAGAAATAGAGTTGACCGTCGCGAAGAGACAGATTGCGCTCGTAGAACACCTCTATATAGTCAAGTCCAGCATGGAACAGCGCTCCGGAATAGCTGTAGTCGAGCTTGATGTCGAGCTTCTCTCCACAACCCTCTATTTTCTTGGATGTCGAGGTCAGGAACATGAACTGATCCTTACCGGCAGCTTTCATCTTATCGTTTTCGGCGGACGGGAGCCGTTTTCTGTTGGCGGAAACCACAATGGAGGATTCGCCGTTGGTCGTATGCGCTCCGAAACGGATATTGGCCACTGCATCGCCCGTGGCATTGTCAGGAAGTGTGAACGAGAATGTCTGCGACTTATTTGACCTGAAGTCCTCTCCGAGGAAAATACGTCCTGATTCGCCAGGATTATATAAATCCCGTTCATGTACGACACGTTCGGTGAAAGTATCCGCGATGGAGGAAGCCGATGTCGGAAGCTCCGCACGAGTCATATCCAAAGCCGGACCTCCTTCTCCTACTATATAGCAGTTCAGTCGTGTATAGGGATTTACCTCATGCTCGTAGGGTCGCGTATCATTGCTGCCGACAGTCCATGTATTCAGGTCCACGGCAAAGAACACAACTCCTTTCGCGGTAACCATCGAGGGGAGCTGAGGCAAGTCGTCGGGAATAGATTCTGATAAAATTTCAGGCACCATTCTGCCGCCGAATCCATATACCCTTACTTTGGAAGGATCTTCGAATCCGAGCTTGCGCAATGTCGCCGTAGAAATGAGCCTCATTCCGTTACCCTCGGTTATCACCTTGGCCCACTTCCCGGAGGAAAGCAGCGAGGAGGATGCATAATATTCGGGGGAGAGAGCGTGAGCCACGACAGTAACGGCCATCAACATGACCGCCACCAGCACCAGACGTCCTGAAAAATTGAATCGTTTCAAATCCATAAATATGATGGTCAATCCGCGATACACGGATTTTCATTACTCTTTAATCTTTAATACTGTATAGAAACGGAAAATGATACCCTTTTATTTTGATACCGTTTCCGTTCGCAAAGGATAAGCCACTCCGGGCACCGGACGATTCCATAACGAATCCCACTGCTCACGCGATCCGCAGAACGCGTTCATGTCTACATCACCGCGGATTCCCTTTACTTTCGCATGATGGTCATACTGCCAATACGACCAGTCATCACCCACCGCGTCGTCGGTGAAGGAGCATATCCACATCGGAAAACCTCTGAAATTTTCAGACAGATATTTGACATACCCGTCTTTATTGGTATAAAACGTCACTCGGTAGCCGCGTAGGTTAAGGTATTCGGTCATGGTCTGCAACCGCTGAATCACGCTGTCGTTGTCGGTTTCCGGATTCCCGTGTTCCTCTACATCCACCGCTATTCCCAGTTCAAGGCGACGTCCGCTCACTGCCCGCAGGAGATTCATGGCCTGTTCCACTCCGCCCCGGTCAAATCGAAAAAAATGATAAGCTCCTGTCTTGAGGCCGGCATGCTGGGCTTTCTGGTAGTTGAGTGCGAAATTGGCATCACGGAAGTCACTTCCCTCCGATGCCTTTATCCAGATGAATTCCACGCCATCCTTGGCAGCCGCATCAAGATTCATCATGCCGTTGTGCGACGATACATCGATTCCCCTCACAGGGAACTGCTCGGGATCCACGTACGGCGGATCAGTCACATATTGCCTCCATGCCCACCATATCGCCGTGAATAACAGCGAGGTAACTATAAGAAACCAGACAGAAACCAATATGTCTTTACGTGGTCGCATAGTGCAAATTTACTAAATTTCCCTTATTTTTTGCTATCCCTCGGCAACAAATAACATTTTTTTGCTAAATTTGCATAACAATTTCATCTGACGTTTCCGGGCGCTCCATCGTCTGGGAACCACGATTAATGGAACCTGATTAAAAACCATTCATATTGATTATGGATAATAAAGTCACAGTCGACGGTCTTACATTCGTGCCGTATCTTACAAGCGCTGAAATAAACAGAGAAGTAAAGAGAGTGGCCTCAGAGCTTCGGGAGGACCTGCAAGGCAAAAATCCACTTTTTCTGTGTGTTCTCAACGGCGCGTTCATCTTCGCCGCCGACTTGTTCCGCGAAGTAGGCCTCAACAACGCCCGCATCAATTTTGTGAAGTATTCAAGTTATGAAGGAACTTCCTCCACAGGGAAGGTGAAGGAAATAATGGGGCTCACCGAGGATATCGAGGGTATGGATGTAGTCATAGTGGAAGACATAGTGGACACCGGCCTTACGGCCTCGATGATGGTGGCCGACCTGAAGAAGCGCAATCCGCGCTCAATACGCTTCGTAACGCTCCTGCATAAGCCCGAAAGCTCCAAGACCGGTTTCGTACCCGATTATGTGGCGTTCTCCATCCCGCCGAAGTTCATCATCGGCTATGGTCTCGATCTCGACGGGAAAGTACGCAATCTCAAGGATATATATGTAATTGACGAGGAATGAACCTCTGCGTGTCACAACTTGTTCCGAAAAAGAGGATACACTGTGTACATCACAAAGACACACTGTGTCCTCTATATAGACATTCACATAGACATCAGACAATCAGATAACCCGATAGGAATATTATGAACATAGCTATTTTCGGAGCCCCCGGAAGCGGCAAAGGCACACAAAGCGCCAAACTGATAGACGAGTACGGTCTTTACCACATCTCGACAGGCGAGCTCCTCCGCGACCACATCAAGCGCGGCACCGAACTGGGTCGTACCGCCAACGAATTCATTTCCAAAGGTCAGCTCATACCTGATGACCTTATGATCCGCATCCTCGATGACGTGCTCGACAGCGAGGCCGCTGCGAAAAACGGCGTGGTGCTTGACGGATTCCCCCGTACAATCGCCCAGGCTGAGGCTCTCAACGAACTGTTCCGCAAGCGCGGAACAGAACTCCATGCGGTAATCGGCCTTGAGGTACCCGAGGATGAACTCGTGGAGCGCATGATCAAGCGAGGCAAGGAGACAGGTCGTGCCGACGATAACATCGACACGATCAAGAACCGTCTCGATGTCTACCATAAACAGACGATGCCGCTGCGCGATTATTACAAGAAGGAGAAAAAGTATATCCAGGTTAACGGCAGCGGCATAGTCGATGAGATCTTCGACAATATAGCCGAAGGCCTCGAGAAAGCCACCGGAGTGAAACGCCGCACAAAGAAGAGATAATCCAAGCCTTGCCGTCTACTATACGGCAATACGAAGGTGATTTGGAACGTTATTCAAGAGCACCGGGATAGACTCCCGATGCTCTTTGCTTATGGCATATATCAGACATCATACCATATCCGCGGCACTCCCTCTCTTAGCGGCATTTATTGCGATTCTTTCGCTCACATCCTGCAAGACCCCGAAACTCTCCGTGGCCAACGAGCAATTCGAACGCGGCGAGTATTTCGATGCCTCGAAAACGTATCGGGCTGTCTATGGGAAGCTCAAACCTCGCGAGGACAGGGCCCTTCGAGGGGAAGTGGCTTATCAGTTGGCTACATGTTACCGCAAACTGAACATGGCCGCCCGCGCCTCCGCCGCATATCAGAACGCCATCCGGTATGAATACCCTGATTCGACGGCATATTATTATTTAGGAAGATCGCTCCAGATGGAAGGAAAATATCAGCCTGCCATCGATGCCTACATGAAATACCTGGAGCTATGCCCCGACGACATGCTTGCCAAAGAGGGTCTGCGCGGCTGTCAGACCGCAATACGCGCAAAATCAGGTAAAAAGACCCGTTATCAGGTAAAACCGGTGAAACTTTTCAATTCACGCCGGGCGGACTTCGCACCGATGTTTCTCGACAAGGAACTTAACACAATCTATTTCACATCCTCCAACGAGAAGGCCACCGGCACCAACAAGTCGGAAATAACGGGGACAAAGAAATCCGATATATTTTTCTCCAAAAAAGATGAGAAAGGGAACTGGCAACGTCCGGAGCCGGCAGAAGGAGAATTGAATTCGGAAAATGACGAGGGAATCGTAAGCTTCTCTCCCGACGGACAGACAATGTACCTGACCATGGCGAGACGTCTGCCTGACGCCCCCACCACGGTAGAGATATTCACCTCGAAACGAAGCGATGCCACATGGAGCGCTCCGCAGAAGTTTGAAATCATAGCCGACACCTTGTCGGCCATGGGGCATCCCGCCGTATCTCCCGACGGTTCTTATCTTTATTTTTCTTCCGACATGCCGGGAGGTTTCGGCGGCAAGGATATCTGGAGAATAAACCTGAAGGAACGCACGGGGAGCCTCGAGAACCTCGGAGAGCAGATCAACACTCCGGGCGACGAGATGTTCCCTTACGTCCGTACGGACTCGCTTCTCTATTTCTCATCCGACGGACACCCGGGATTCGGTGGCCTCGATCTTTTCAAGGCCCGTCTTAATTCCACAGGCGACAGGTGGAGCATCGACAATCTCGGACTACCCATGAACAGTTCGGGCGATGATTTCGGAATCACTTTCGGAGAGGGAGAGTCTGGATTTTTTTCCTCTAACAGAGGCGATGCCAAAGGATATGACCACATATTCAGTTTCCTGCTCCCGGAAATCAAGATAACAATTTCGGGCTACGTTGTCGACAAGGATGACGAACCGGTTCCCAACGCCATAATCCGCATAGTTGGTGACGACGGTTCCAACCAGAAGGAGGTGGCGCGCGACGACGGCTCCTTCAAGTTCAATCTCGACCGCGGAGTGAAGTATGTGATGTTGGCCGGAGCCAAGGGTTATCTGAATGTAAAGCAGGAGTTTGAATCCGACATGGCAGAAGAGGATGCCGATTATGGCGTTGACTTCGTATTGGCGGCTGTCAACAAGCCTCAGGTTGTGGAGAATATCTACTACGATTTCGATAAAGCTTCATTACGGCCCGAATCGAAGAAAGCACTCGACGAGATGGTTACTCTTCTCAACGAGAATCCGAACGTCACGATTGAGATGGGGTCGCATACGGACCGCGTCGGAACCGAAGAATACAACATCGGCCTTTCAGAAAGAAGGGCGAAGAGCGTTGTGGATTATCTGGTGGAGGCAGGAATAGCTCCCGACCGCCTATCCTGGAAAGGTTACGGGAAGTCTATGCCTAAAAAGGTCACCAAGCGTATCAACAAGGAATATCCGCAGTTTGCAGAGGATACTGTCCTTACGCCGGAGTTTATAGAAGCTCTTGAAAGCGAGGAGAACCGCGAGGCAGCGGATCAGATCAACCGACGCACTGAGTTTCAGGTCACATCCACCGATTACGACATTTTCTGAAGCTTAACTCTATTCTGTAATACGAAAACAATAATGCAGACGATATTTGAATTTCTTAAGGAGCTAAAACTCAACAATAATCGCGAATGGTTCAACGCCAACAAGGAGAGATGGCTCGATGTGAAGCAACGGGCGGAAGAAATCGCCTTCAGGCTTATAGCGGAAGTAGCGAAGTTCGACCCTGACGCGGCGCGACTTACGCCGTCGGACTGCATGTACCGCATCTACCGCGACACTCGATTCTCGGCTGACAAGACTCCATATAAGACCCATATCGGCATATATATCAACCCCAACGGAGGGAAGAAAAGTCCCCGTTGCGGTTATTATGTCCATCTCGAGCCGGAAGCGTCATGCGTGGCCGGCGGTGCATGGAATCCATCAGGCCCTATGCTTAAGGCTATCCGCCAGGACATTTTCGACAATATAGATGAGTATCTTGAGATTATCCATGACCCCGAGTTCACCGCTTATTTTCCGGTCGTTGGCGAAGAACCTCTGAAAACCGTACCCAAGGGATTCCCCAAAGACTGGGAACATATCGAACTTCTAAAACCACGGTGGTTCACGGTGACCACTCCTATCTCCGACCGCACGATGCTGTCGTCAAAAGTCATCTCCGCCATCTCAGACCGCATGCGGCTGCTGAAGCCCTTCGACGACTTCCTCAACTACACCGTCGACCAACTCATATAATAACGGATATTTGAAGTTGTAATCATTCATTTATTTTCAGCGTGTCGCGAAGAAGAGCTGTCAGCTTTGTAGCTCCGATGTCTGACAGATGGTCCACATCATAGAAATCTTCATCCACAAACCGAGGATCTCTTATATAATCATAATATCTTAGATTGTATTTGTTTATGATATAGTCTCTGTTCTCGATCATTATTTTCTTCTGCGCGTCTCTCCAGCTTTCGTAGTATGAACTCCACACCGGAGTCGTAATGATAATAGGCTCTATGGAATTGGCGTTGCAAAAAGCAACTATTTTCTCAAGGAATTCCCGACTTCTGCCCACATTGTCATGGAGATGTTTTTCATGATCCCGGGCACGTTTATATCCTCCCTCTTTCCAATTGGAAGGACGTATATCCAATGTAAAATCCAATCCATGTCCGAGAGAATCGCATTTTATCCTGCTTTTACCAGTCAATAAACTTTTTAGTTTCCCGGAATACACATCGAAGTTGGCAATCACAAAGTTATATTTTGAGAAATCTGAATGTCGGTCGATTTCCATATACACCTTATAATTAATCGCCATCTTCCATTCATTTCCCTCTTCAAAGAAATCATCTGTAAATGAAAAATAGGAAACAGGAATTATAACCCTCCGCAGATTAGGCATGTATTTTTTATAGTGCTCCAGGAGATAATAATCATAGTCATATAGTTGGGATATATTGGCCATATTAATCACACTGTCTCCCAACTCTTTGGCATCGATTCCATAATATGTATGGGAACTACCTAATACGACTGTAGATATTTTGTCTCCATTATTGACAACTTCAAGATGCTTGATTCCATATGGAGTCAACATTGATCTCACTGCCAATTCTCCGACAGCCAAAAGCATGATTATTATGATTCCGAATAATCCGGCTTTTAAAATAAACTTCTTCATTGTATCAGAATTGGAAATAAATGAAATCAGTCTGCTGCCCGGCAAATATAAGCACAATCATCGTCAACCCCGCATACAGCATCCATCTGGCGGCACGGAATCTCAAAATTCCATGGCCCTCAATCTGCAATGGAAAAGTTTTCTTGCGGGTAAACCATTCTATCACTACCAATATCAAGCACCACATCAGTGCGGTTTTGCACGTGATCGGATTCATCACATCGAACGCGGTAAACATCCTCGACAAGTATCCCCATGCTATTTCGATATTGTCCGCTCTGAACAGAATCCAGCCTATCACCACCAACATGGATGTCAGTCCCATGGCTAATGATTCTTTGAAGGAAGGGAGGAATCTACCAGACCCGGCGTAATCTGTGTATCGTGTGTTCTTGCCCGATATTATTAGAGGAACAAAAAGAATGCCGTGGTATATACCCCATGCCACATACGTCCATTCCGCTCCATGCCAAAAACCACTAAGCAGAAATACCACCATTGTATTTCTCAATACCTTCCCTTTAGAACACCGACTTCCGCCCAACGGGATATAGACATATTCACGGAACCAGGTGTTGAGCGATATATGCCAGCGACGCCAGAATTCCGCTACATCCCGCGAGAAATACGGATTCTTGAAATTGGTCATCAGATTTACGTTGAACAGATTCGCTGTCCCAATGGCCACATCAGAATATCCCGAGAAATCCCCATATATCTGAAATGTAAACAATATCGCTCCAAGAAACAGCAAAATGCTTCCCTCCGTATCATACGCTCCGAATATTTCATTAACATGTACCGCACAGGTATCCGCGACCACCATCTTCTTAAACAATCCCCACAATATCTGGCGACAACCATCCACGGCCTTTTCATAGTCGAACTTACGGTCACGCTCGAACTGTGGCAGTAGATTTGTGGCTCGTTCTATAGGGCCGGCCACCAATTGGGGGAAGAAAGATATGAAGGTAAAAAAGGCAATCACGTCCGTAGTGGCTTTAATCTTTCTCCGGTACACATCTATCGTATAACTCAATGCCTGAAATGTATAAAATGATATGCCCACCGGGAGTATTAAATCCAGAGTGACATCATCGGGAGTCATGCCCATGGACCTTAATATTTCAGCAAAATTTCTGGCGAAAAAGTTGAAATACTTAAACAAACCTAGTATCCCGAGATTCAATGCGACGTTAGACCATAAAATCGTTTTACGCGCCACGACCCTATCATATTTATTCAGAAGCAGACCGCTTGCAAAGCTACAGGACGTAGTTATGAATATAAGGATCAGAAATCTCCAATCCCACCATCCATAGAAAAGATAACTCGCAGCAATAAGGAATAAATTACGCAGGTTCCTTCCTTTAACCAAATTCCAATAGATAATAAAAACTATCGGTAGGAAAATCAGATATTGGACTGAATTAAATAGCATCTTATTTCACAAACGGTCTTTAAGCCTCGTTGAATATCGAGTTGTGGATGCGGAGGGTGGCGCCCCGTTTCTCGGCGATGTACTCGGCGGCCCAGCGGCCACGCTGCAGCCTTTCGGCCGGATTGCACACGAACAGGCCCATCCAGTGCTCAAAACCTTCCCTGCCGGCTATGGCTATGCCCCCGCCGAGTGCGGCAAGGTCCAGAGCTTCCACAAATCTGGAATGGTTAGGTCCGAATATGACAGGTACGCCGTAGACGGCGGCTTCGTTGAGATTGTGGATTCCGGCTCCGAAACCACCTCCCACGTATGCAATATCGCAATATCTGTATGCCGACGAGAGCATTCCGATACAGTCCATCACAAGCACCTGGCAATCTGCGGCTCTCGCCAGATCTTCCTTCATCTCGCTATAAAGTACAACCCCGTTCGAGAACCTGCGTCTGATTCCTTCGATCCTCTCCGCATCGAATTCATGGGGCGCGAGGACAAGCGGAATACCCGGATGAACATTGAACCATGGAGCGTAAATATCCTCATCCTCAGGCCAGCTGCTTCCCGCCATCATCACCGGTTGTCGGTCGGGATTGCCGAAATCCGTAAACAGCTCCAGTTCCGGAATCTCCTTGCCCGCCGCGCGGATTTCCGCCACGCGGTCGAAGCGCGTGTCTCCCGCGACCTCAACATGCGTGATCCCTATCTTCTCAAGAAGACGACGGCTCTCCTCCGTCTGTACAAAAATCCGGGAGAACCATCTGAGCCACTGGCCATACCATGCCGACTCCCTGCGGAAAAACCATTGGTCGGGACGGAACGCGGCACTGATAAGATAGGCCGGCACATGGCGACGGTGCAGACGATGCAGATAGTTGCGCCATATCTCATACTTGACAAACACTGCAATCTCAGGATGCGCCAGTCGCAGGAACCGGTTCACCCTCAGCGGTGTGTCGAAGGGAAGATAACATACGCAATCAGCTCCCGGCCAGTCCTTGCGCACCTCGTGGCCCGAAGGAGAATAGAAGGTGAGCAGAATCTTATACTCCGGATGCCGGCTACGGACCATCTCTATCAGGGGACGCCCCTGCTCGAATTCGCCGAGCGAGGCGGCATGAATCCAGAACACCTTGTCATCGGGTTTCAACGAAGTCTTGAGCTTGCGCCAGATACCTTTCTGACCGGCAGCAAGCCGTCTTGCCTTGACATTGCAGACCCCGGCTACGGACACGCCGACACGGTACAGGATGATTCCCGCACTATAAAGAGGTTCCTCCACCACTGCCCTGCAGATGTCGGATATAAGCATCAGGCTTCAGGCACTGGAATTGTATCCACCGCGCGGCGTATGCGTGCCACCACCTCTTCGCGAGGCATGAGCTCGGTAATGTCGAACATGTGCGGACCCCGGCATGCGCCAACGACTGCGAGACGGAAGGCATTCATCACATTGCCCAGATGATAACCTTTCTCCTCAATCCATCCGAGGACTATCTTCTCGGCATTGGCCGACGACATGTCGTCGATACCTTCGAGCACCTCTATCAATTCCTCCATGATGCGGGGGGTGTCGGCGCTCCAGCGCTTGCGCACATCCTTCTCCGCATACTCCTCAGGAGCCTTGAAGAAGAAATCGCCCTGCTCCCAAAGGTCGCCGATAAGATTGGCGCGCCCTTTGACCATACCGGCGGCACGTCCGATGTATTCTGGCGAAAAACCGGTTATGCCGCGACGCTCCAGTTCCGGAGCGAACAGCTCCGCGAGCCGCTCATCGGGAAGCTGCATGAGGTATTCATGGTTGAACCAGAGTCCTTTCATATAGTCGAACTTAGCTCCGGCCTTTGAGCAGTGCTCGAACGAGAACTTGTCGATAAGCGTGGCCATGTCCATAAGCTCCACATCGTCGCCCGGATTCCAGCCCAGCAAAGCGAGGAAGTTGACAACAGCTTCGGGGAGATAGCCGCGTTCGCGGTATCCTGATGAAATCTCGCCGGAAACAGGATCGTGCCATTCGAGAGGGAACACAGGAAAGCCGAGTTTGTCACCGTCACGTTTGGAGAGCTTGCCGTTGCCCACCGGTTTGAGCAGGAGCGGCAGATGCACGAACTGCGGCATGGTGTCGGTCCATCCGAAGGCTTCGTAGAGCAGCACATGCAACGGCGCGGAGGGAAGCCATTCCTCACCGCGGATCACATGCGACACCTCCATCAGATGGTCGTCGACGATGTTTGCGAGATGATAGGTGGGGAGGTCGTCGGCACTCTTGTAGAGCACCTTGTCGTCGAGAATCGATGAGTTGATCACCACCTCTCCGCGGATCAGGTCATTGACCTTTACCTCGCGGCCCGGCTCGATCTTGAAACGCACCACATACTGCTCCCCTGCGTCAATCAGTTTCTGAACCTCTTCCGCAGGCATTGTCAGCGAATTGCGCATCTTTCCTCGTGTCGAGGCATCGTATTGGAAATTGGGAGTCTCGCCGCGGGCCGCCTCGAGTTCCTCGGGCGTGTCGAAAGCGATATATGCCTTGCCGGCGTCGAGTAGGAGTTTCGTATGCTCGCGATAGATATCGCGGCGCTCGCTCTGCTTATAAGGGCCGTATGCACCCCCCTCGCGCACACCCTCGTCTATACCGATTCCGAGCCATGCAAGCGCTTCGTTGATATACTCCTCCGCGCCGGGGACAAAACGGCGGCTGTCGGTGTCCTCGATACGAAGAATCATGTCGCCCCCATGCTTGCGGGCGAAAATATAGTTATAAAGAGCCGTGCGCACTCCACCGATATGAAGCGGCCCCGTGGGCGACGGTGCAAATCTAACTCGTACTTTACGTTCCATGTTATGTTGTCTTTCTTATTTTCTTATTCCGTATTACTTCTCCTTTTCCATCACATATTTCTTCCCGTTCCAACGGAACACCCTCTCCGCCACGAGATGCGGCTTCAGGCGCGCATAATCCTCCCGACTCATGAACCGGTCGACGGTAAGACGGGCACGGAGGTCCGTGCCCTCGGGCGAGAACCTGTATTCCACCGTAGGGAAAGGTACGAGAGAGAGAAGTTCCTCTCGCTCCTTACCTGTCATGCCGGGAACAAGGAAATCCTCCATGCGCGCCATCCTTATCAGACGATTTCTCTTCAGCGGTTTCATGTCTGAGGTAAAGAACAGCAGCTCGCTGTCCTTGGACTGGATGGTGTCACCGACAGTGTAACTTACGCCGACGGTATGGTTTTCCCCGCCACGTTCCTGCAGGATCTTGATCTGCAGCGTGCTTACCGGCGTTATCTCCATCTCGACGAAGGAGTCGGTGACAGGTGGCCGCAGTCTCGACAGACCGTTCATCGCGTTAGGCACATACCGGATGGTATCTGCCCTGAGATAATCGATCATGTCGAGTCTCGCCGAAACAGGGACGATATCGAGCACATCCGACGGCATATCGACGAGAGCCCGTTCGGCAGGTGTCATGAGCGTGTCTCTGGGCACGGCATCCGCACGTGACGGGCACCACACGGACGCGAGCGCCAGCAATATAGCAACCGTCACGCGGCACCTGACCGCGAATCTATTCAAGAAACCCTGCATCGATTATTTCTTTATGAAAATATCGTAATTTCCGTTGTACTTAGGTTTGGAGAATTCCTTCTTCTCACCTTTTGACTTTTTGGCTTTTTTCTCTTTCTTCCCTTTTCTCTCTACCTTCTCCTTCTCTTTATTCTTTTTTTCTCTCTTATCCTTTCCGGCAAACTTATCTTTCTTGCCACGATAGCGGGAGTCGCCGGAGCTCATCGAGGCGTAGTCACGGCCTTCTTCGGCCACCTCTGCGTGAATCCTGTCACCGAAGAACTCGGCATGGCGCAAGGCTTCGAGCACCCTCCGGGCATCTTCCCTGCGGACATCGAAGAGAGTGTATCCCGGCATGAGGTCGATGCGTCCGATCTCGGGCTTCGGACCTGCGACGTTGCGGTTCACGAGTTCCATCAGGTTTCCGGGGAAGAAACCGGCAGACTTGCCGATGTTCACCATCAGTCGCTCATAGCCTTCCTCCCCTTTCCTGCGGTCTTTGTCCTTGCGGTCGCCTCGCTTGCCGCGTTCACCTTTCTCTCCCCTTTCCTTACGGTCACGCTTATCCTTCTTCTCCTTCTCATCGAGGTCTATGTCCGGCATATTCTGATAATAAGTAAGAAGACGGTTGAATTCCAGCGACAGCACGCGCTTGAGCAAGTCCTCCTCGGAAAGCCATTCGAGCTTCTTTCGCACACCGGGGATGTATCTCGAGATTTCAGATTCGTTGACCTCGACGCGCTCGAGACGGTCGGCGAGATGGTAGAGTTGCTTTTCTATGATATGTTCCGGAGTGGGCACCTTGCGGTACTCGAATTCCCGGCCGAGTATCTTCTCTATCTGGCGGATCCTGCTTCGTTCGCGACTATGGATTATGGCAATGGAGACTCCGGTCTTGTTGGCGCGTCCGGTACGCCCCGAGCGGTGTGTGTAGACCGACACATCTTCCGGAAGTCCGTAATTGATCACATGGGTAAGGTCATCCACATCGAGTCCGCGCGCCGCCACATCCGTAGCCACAAGAAGCTGAGTGACATGGTCACGGAATTTCTTCATCGCGAGATCGCGCTGCGCCTGCGACAGGTCGCCGTGCAGACAGTCGGCATTGTAGCCGTCTCCTATCAGCTTGTCGGCTATCTCCTGGGTCTCCTTCTTGGTGCGGCAGAAGATGATGCCGTATATGTCGGGACTGTTGTCCACCACCCTCTTGAGTGCGAGGTATTTGTCGTGAGCCTTCACCATGTAGTAGATGTGGCGCACGTTCTTGGTGCCTTCGTTACGGTTGCCGGCCACGAATTCTACGGGATTGCGCATGTATTTTTTTGCGATTCCGGCAATCTCCCGGGGCATCGTGGCGGAGAACATCAGCATCTTGCGGTCTTCCGGGACATGCGACAGGATCTCATCGATGTCGTCGAGAAATCCCATGTTGAGCATCTCGTCCGCCTCGTCGAGAATCACGGTATGGACATCGTCGAGCTTCACCACTCCACGCTTGATCAGGTCGATCAGACGTCCCGGAGTCGCCACTATCACATGCACGCCTTTCTGAAGGGCACGTATCTGGCTCTCAATGCTCGAGCCACCGTAGACAGGCAGGATCTTGAGATTGTCCTCATACTTGGAGAAATCGGCGAGGTCTCCCGCTATCTGAAGACAAAGCTCGCGGGTAGGCGCTATGATGAGGGCCTGCGGATGATTGTCGCTTACGCGGATACGCTGCAGCAGCGGCAGGCCGAAAGCCGCGGTCTTACCCGTGCCTGTCTGGGCCAGACCTATCACATCTCCCTCTTTGGCGAGCAGATGTGGTATAACCATTTCCTGAATCGGCATCGGATGTAGGAAACCGAGTTCCTCAATGGCCTTGAGAAGATACGGGGCCACGCCGAGATCGGCAAACGAACGGCTGTCTCCGGTCTCGGAAGGAATTCCCTCTGCAGGGATCTCTACGGTCAGATCCGATTCCGGCACCGCCGGTTTCACTTCCCCGACCGGTTCGGGGTGTGGATTATCTTCAGAAACGGTCGCCGGCACTGCCTCAGACGGCACTTCCTCGACATCCTCTTCCTCCGGCAGATATTCCGGAGCGTCTGAATACGATTTGATTGTCGCCACTGAAACGACTTTCGGGGAATTCTTCTGCGGGTCCTTTTTTTCGGCGTTAATTTCCATATCTTTATCGATAGAGGTCTCAGATTTGTCCATTGGGTCTATTTTATTAGTCAGTTTTGATTTAATAACAAATTACGTCCCGTTTATTTCGATTTCCCCTATGATTTGCTATTATTTCGCAAAATTAGTCAATTTTCACGAAGTCTGCAACAAGAAAACAGTCCGGAGCGACCTGCGAGGTCATCCCGGACGGTCTCTCGATTATTCTTGGAAGTTTCTACTTCTGAAAGAGATCCTTGATTGAACCGATTGAGGAAAGGACTGAAGAAGCCTCGTAGGGAATATATACGGTGCGGGAGTCATTGCCCTTGGTCATCTCCTTGAGGGTCTCGATGTATTTCACGGCGAGCATGTATGTGGCCGGATCGGTCTTTGACTCAGCCACAGCCTTCGCCACCTGAAGGATCGCGTCGGCCTCGGCCTGCGCGTTGAGGATGATGGCGCGCGCCTCACCCTCCGCACGCAGGATCTCGGTCTGTTTCACGGCCTCGGCCTGATTGATCTTGGAGGTCTTTTCACCCTCCGACCGCAGGATTAACGACTGCTTCTCTCCTTCTGCGTTCAGGATTTCCGCACGGCGGTTACGCTCCGCCTGCATCTGTTTCTCCATGGCCACGCGCACGCTCTCCGGAGGGGTGATGTCCTGCAGCTCGACGCGGTTCACCTTCACGCCCCACTTGTTGGTGGCGTCGTCGAGAATCACCTGCAGCTTGGAGTTGATGGTGTCGCGAGAGGTCAGTGTCTCGTCAAGCTCGAGTTCGCCGATCACGTTTCGCAGCGAAGTCTGGGTTAGTTTCTCGATGGCGTTCGGCAGATTGTCTATCTCATAGACGGCCTTCTTGGGGTCGGTGATCTGGAAATAGAGCAATGCGTTGATCCCGGTACTGACGTTATCGCGGGTGATCACCTGCTGCGAAGGAAAATCATAGACCTGTTCCCGGAGGTCTATGACTGTCGTGGCCACAGTGCGGGCTATGTAATGGCCGTTGGCGAGACGCTCCACCTTGCGGGTGTAGATTGTCTTGGGACGGTCCACGAAGGGGATTATGAAATTGAGGCCGGGCGAAAGCACACTGTGGAATCGGCCAAGGCGTTCAATCACACGCGTCTCCGACTGAGGCACCACCTTGATGCCTGCCGAAATTATCACTATGGCCAGCACCACGGCCACAACGGCGAAAATTATTACTCCTGTCATATTATCGATCGTTAAACGGTTTTAGACCCCTTCCCATAAAAAATGTTAACGCAGGGGCGGCCGATTTTTGATGCAGGTCAGCAAGTTAAGGAGGGAGCGATGCGGGCATCGTGACCGACGCGACTTGGCTGAGATGCGCAAAAAGCGGACGGGCTACGGTAATATCATTTCAAGAAGAAGTCATATTGTTAAAATCATTTATTAGTTTTATTCCTTAACTCGCAGCTGCACCTCATATTCATCCTTTTGGTTCAGTCACATAGCCTGCTATGCTCCTTCACCTGCAAGGCCGAACCTGAGGCACATCTGCGACCCCTGCGTCAACATTTTTTATGGGAAGGGGTCTTACATCAAGGATTATGCTCTCGTAGCTTGTCACCGACACTTCGGCACCGCGTGGAACGGTCTCCGCCACACCGGGGGCCCGCACCTGCCAGTTGTCTCCGTCGATACGCGCCCGGCCAAGTTCTCCCGGGCGTATTTCCTTGGTGACGACTGCCCTGCGGCCAAGCAACGCATCCATACCGGTGCGGGAGTTCTCATCGCTTTTAGGCACGAATGTCCTCTTACGCCGAAACAGCGGCATGAGCAACAGATAAGCAATCACGCTTCCGACAGGAAGCGCCACGAGCTGAACCGCCACTCCGGCCCCGCACAGGGCGCATATCATCGAGGCCAGACATCCGACAGCCATGCAGAGCGACCACATAGTGAGCGTGGCGACCTCCACGATAAGCATCACCACTGCCATTATCAGCCATATAAGCCAATACTCTATCTCCATATCCTGTGAATTGAAATTGATGGGTGGATGGATTTCATATTTACAAGCCCTTATCGGCGGACTCCATACGAATATATATCGCAAATATAACTGTTTTTATCATGCTAACAAAATTTTGCGGAGAGTTTCGCCTATATCCCCATCGGCAAGGAGCGATAGTGGCGACAACATCAGACAGATGCTTGCAATTGCCGTTTCTTTTACTTAACTTTGCGCACGGATCGCGTATTGTTGCCAGTACGGGAATCGTAGAGCGGTCCACAACCTTAAAACGTATATCGCATGAATAAATCTTTACTCGCAGCTATTGCATCGACATGCACGGCATTCGGACTGTTCGCAGCCGATGGTGACTCTTTTACATATCAGGGGCTTAACTACACAGTGCTTTCCGAGGAGGAAAAGACCTGTGAGGTAGGTGTCAACACCGATGCATCGGGAGATGTGGTAATACCTCCCGCGGCGAAGAACGGTGATACCGAGTATAAGGTCATCGCCCTCGGAGCCGACGCGTTTTTCGCCAACATTCCGATGACATCCATTTCCATACCCGAGACTGTCACCACAATCCGCAGCCAGGCTCTGTCGCGCTGCATGGGTCTCGAGGAACTGGTTATCCCCAACAGCGTCACCGAGATGGAGTCAAGAGCCGTCTATGCCTGCTACTATCTCGAACGTCTCACTTTAAGTTCCGGTCTACGCGAGATCCGAAGGGAAACGTTCTCAGGCAATCCATGGCTGGATGCGATCGTGATTCCGGACGGAGTGGAGATCATCCATGACGAGGCTTTCAATTACTGTGCCCGCGTGACATCCTTAGACCTCGGCTCCACGGTCCGCTCAATCGGAGTGATGTCTTTCGCCGGACTCGGCATGCTTACCAAGCTCACTATTCCCTCCTCAGTCGAGAGCATCGGACGCGAAGCGTTCAGCTATTGCGAGAAACTGGGAGAAGTGACTTTGGAAGAGAGTGACAGGCCCATATCATTCGATACAGATGCATTCGGCCAGACCAAATACTTAGGGGCCGCCGACGATCCGGTTGCAAAAATCGTCACCCTCAACATCAACCGCACCTTCACCTGCACATCCGACGATGCCACACTGATGCCTTTCGCACATAAACCGTCGCTCACCGCCATCAACATCGGAGCGCAGGTCCGCACTCTTCCTGAATCGGCATTTGCGGCATGCGACGCGGTAGAGAAAGTAAACGTCTCATCAGCCGACTGCCCCGCCGCATTCGCATCCACATTCAGCGATGCCGCATACAGGAATGCGGTTCTCGCGGTACCGAGATTCTGCGATGATAAATATAAAGCGACGGCTCCCTGGAGTAAATTCTCCACCATCGAAGACACACTGCCCGAAGTAGGCACCGGTGTAGAATCGATAGAAACCGATGGACTCAATGCGGCGGTTGAAATCTACGACCTCTCCGGCCGCCGCGTGTCCATTCCCGCACATCCCGGCATCTACATTGTGCGCCACCCCGACGGCACCGTCACCAAGACCCTCCTCAACAACATCGACTGATATCCCAACATTAATGCAACGGCGGTTACTGTAACCGCCGTTGCATTAATGTCCATGTACTCGAAGAGAAATCAGCCGTTATAGTCTTCATTCTTTGCATCCAAACGTTTCTGCTTACTCTCCAATCGCTTTATACTCTCTGTAGTCGGCAAATTTTCCGGCATTGTACCGCCAATATCTCGGATGGCTTTTCGTACTTTCGCGCCTACCTCCTTATGTATTCTATTAGCGTTATTCTTCCCTTTTATATCATTCTTACGCAAAATGTCTTCTGTTTGCGTCGCCCGAAATAGATTAGCGGCTAATTCTGTGCTTCCCATGTGGTCAAGAATATCCTGCGATTTCTTCAATCCCTTGCGCTTATGAATATCTTTCCTATCAAGGCCTCCATAAAGACCTTTATATCCTTCATTTTGGAAAATTGCATAATCAAGCGGAGTCTTTACTTCTGCATTATTGGCCGCACCTGCAAGTTGAGTATTATGTTTTCGCATTTCATCACGCAGTAGTAATCGTCTCTCTTCCTCCTCTGTAAGCGTGGAATTAGAATCGAGCAAAAGTTCAGCCCTTCGAGTCTGTATTGCAAAATATGTTTGAGCCTGAGCCACAATAGATTTAGTAGGATTTGCATTCTGCACGGCAAGATAACATACATATCGGCTCATAAGCCATGTTTCCACCTCTCTTTCAGCACCTTTACCTATCTGTATCATTTCGGTAACTCTAACGAAATGATTCTTTGGATCCTGACCGCTATTAAGACATGCATTCCATGCCTTTCCCATTACATCAAGGAAATTGCGGTAATCCGTATATGTCAAGACCTTGGCGAGTTCACGCGAGGACCACCATTCAATTCCGTTTTCATCCACTCTTTTGATACCCTCGAAGGGATCTTTTGCTTTCTTAGTTAGCCTTGCTGTCATATCTTCTCAAACAATTATCCCCTGCGTTCGACTGCGATGTATGGTGCTTGACAATCTTCCATCTGGAAAAAGACATTAAAGAATTATATTGAAAGCACCACCAGCCAATACCGCAAATTTAAACATAAAATCCGAACTATACAAAATTACGCTGTGTCCGTCAGGGCAACCGCATTAAAATCCATAGTTTTTAAGAAGGATTGTTAAATATTCTTTATCCATAGAAGCCCTTACAAGTCTCTTTCTGAGACTGAGCCTATCATCGGTTGCCTTTGCAATCTGCAACACCAGCTTTCTTAGGAGAGACAGATTATGAGCTGCGTTTTTCTTTCTTGCCCTACAGTCATCTTCCCTGAATGTGACGTCAAGATGCCAGTGCAGGCCGTTTTCCACAGCCCAGTGGCTTCTGGCAAGACCTCCGTAATAAGCCGCCGAAGGGAAGTCCTCGTCGCTGATATAGTATCTGGTCTGCGTTGTTTCCCTGCCGTTGTCAGAGACATGGACCGTTTGTGTCTCGACCTTTACAACCGTCTTGAGATTCTTCCACCGGCCCAGTACTTCCCTGTCTTCCATCAGCTCGGCATGGAAGGCCGATACGGTGCGTGTCTGGACACGGGCATGTTCCTTTTCGGTCTCCGAATGAGTGGAGAATGGCTTGTGATATCTGACAACATCTTTAATCTCAGCGAGTAATGCGCCTTGGTTTTCTTTGACGGCAAGAAAATAATGTCCACCCCCGGCCACGATTTTTTCTGCGATGTCAACCTGCGTGCCCATGGCGTCGATGCTTATTATGGAGTCTGTGATCTCAAGTCTGTCAAGCAACCGCGGAATAGCCGGTATCTCATTCTCTTTGTCGCAAAGCTTTTCCTGACCTATGAACAGAGAGTTTTCCGCGACGTACGCATTCAGCAGATAATCACCCTTCGGCCCCTTTTCCTTCGGAGCCGTACCGCACTGCTTTTTGCCGTCTATGGCTATCTGTTTTTCATTGAGGATGTCGAGTATCCTTTTGCCCTGTTCCAGAACCGCCTGTTCCAGAAACTCCGTCTTCAGCACGGAGAACACTCTTTCGAAAGTATCGCTGGACGGACTTTTGTCCGTGTAGGGGAAAAGTCCGAAATCACGTGCCTGATGGCGCGCGAACAGGGCCATGTCCGCATACTCCTCACGTTTTGTCAGGTAAGTCAGGAAGCCGACTGCAAGCAGATCGCCGAGTTCATAGGTGCACCGATCTATTTTCCGCGGGTCTCTTACCCCGTCAAATATCTTTATAAGCATGTTTCTCATGCCTATAAAATAATCCGTCTGGCCTCCCATGTCAAGTTTTTCCGACTTAACAATCCGTAAATCTTGCTAATTTTTATGTAGTCTGATGCGGTTGCCATGGCAGCATAACTGGATTTTTGTTTTATTCGTTATAATGTTATATATTTGTATTCTAAAACGAATTTTATATGGCAATGACAATCAACTCTTCACCTGTACTGACAGGTGAATCGGCAAAAGCATTCATCGAGGAGGCTGAGCGCAACGGCAAACTGCCTACGCCGCGCCTGTCGCCCGAACGCGAGGCGCAACTGCGGGAAATGGATCGCCGTTCGCGTGAATTATTCGCCACCCTATTCAAAAGAAAGAATGGATAACAACCATAGTTTCAACCTCGCAAATGATGCTACGCGGCTTCCATACACCACAGAAGTCGCTTCTTATTGTACGCCATTTTATTGCGAAGACAAAGACCTTGACGAATTTTTTGCAAGAGATGCCTTTTTGTACAACATAAGAGGAAGAACGTAATTTTCTTAATTTAAAGAATAATGAGCCACTTGAAACCCGCTTTATGTTCTTTGATTTAAAACTCAAATAAGGTTCAGGTAAGCAACGTGCGATTGGTTCAACAATCGCGAACAGAACCACACAAAATCATACATTCCGAATAAAATTAGACAAAATATCAGTAACGCTTCAGCATTTTGATGCATGGTGAATAAAATAAAGCGTATTGAAATCAGTATTTAATTTACTGATATTCAATACGCTTAATCTTGGAGCGATAGGCGAGGCTCGAACTCGTGACCCTCAGCTTGGGAAGCTGATGCTCTACCAACTGAGCTACTATCGCAATAGATTTGACAAGGAAGATCTTTCAGTGAAAAAACTCTTCGAGGATTATCATCCATGGCATCTGCCTTCCTTGTCTTGCAAAATTACATGTTTTTTTGCAATTATCCAACTTTTTCTTTCCTATTTCTAAAATTCCGAATATTCCGAGTTATGATCTGCATCGAAACTCCATCCTTGCGGAGTCGAGACAATCGGACAAGTCGCTCGTTTATATTACGGTTTCGTTATCTGACAATAGTCTTTTTACCATCGACCACGTATATGCCGGCAGGAAGATTGTCTACGGATTCACCTACTCTCATGCCGTAGATATCGTACACTTCTCTGACTTTGTTTCTACCCCCGCTTATCTCGCCTACGCCCGATTCACTGTTATTCAGAGTGAATTTAACCTCGAATTCCGGATTCGCATGACCCGATACTTTCGGCTGGTCAGATGTCTCGCCGAACCATTCCGCGTCGCCGTAGGTCCCTTGAGGAAATGTTATCGAATACTCGACTCCATATTCCAGAGCCTTGGAATCGATTATGACTCCCGACTGATTGGAATAACTGCCATTGGCATTTGCACGGAATGATGCCCGCACCACATTGTTGTCCGCATCTCTCAGATTTAAAGACAAAATTTTAAACCAATCGGAATACACCGCCTCGGCAAACGTAAACAAAACGTCCACCGATGTTATGACGTCATTTTCAGCCGAATGGGAATACTCAGTCTCGACAGGGCTGAAGTCGTAAACGACATTAGTTTCGGAATCCGAGCCATCGGAAGCCGATGCATGTAACGATATCAGCGCGAATGCACAAAGAGAGATAAACTTAAGTCTCATGATGTACTGTAAGGTGGTTTTGATGAATACTTTTATTTTACGGTCTGTTAATCGGATGCAAAATTAGCATCTTTTGATATATCTTGCAAATATTCTGGATAATTTGTCGGAGGACATGAGGGAGGGTATTTACGGCATCGGGTTACTTACTGCCTCAGGTTCAATCCTGTCGCCCGGATTATATGCATGCATGGCCCGGAGTCCGAGGATGTCATGCAGGTATCGGGGATGCAGCGAGTAGCCGGGACGCACGCAGCGCACATTGGCCTCGGTGAATGCCTCCCCTTCGGCAATAGGAGCGCCGACATACAGGGAGCGCCCCCACTTACGGCCATCGGCTTTGTCGCCTCTGTCGAAATCCACCGTACCCATCGCACTCTCGGCAAGCCGAACGTCACGAACCATCGCCGCAAACTCATCGCGGTCCAGCGAGAACGCCGCGTCCGGCCCCCCTATCGAACGGTCCAGTATGAAATGTTTCTCAATCATCACCGCTCCAAGCGCAACCGATGTCACCGGTACTATGCTGCCCGGTGAATGATCCGAGAGCCCCACCTTTACGCCATACCGCTCACGCATGGCGGGAATCATTGCCAGATTCGCTTCGGAAATATCGGCAGGATAGGCGGATGTGCATTTGAGCAACGTCACATCCTCGTTGCCCTCTCTCCTGCAGGCGTCGATAGCCTCGAAAATCTCGCGATCCGTAGCGATGCCGGTTGAAATCACCATAGGTTTACCTTTCGAGGCCGCATAGCGTATCAGTTCAAGATCCATAACCTCGAACGACGCGATCTTGTAGATAGGATTGTCCAATCGCTCGAGAAGATCGACAGCCTCCCGGTCGAACGGCGTCGAAAAACATTCCATGCCGAGGCTCCGCGCCAGCTCGAACAGTTCCTCATGCCATTCGTAGGGAGTGTTGGCCTCCTCATACAGGTCATGGAGATACCGACCGTCCCACAGCCCTCCCTTCAGCAGGAAATCATCCGCCCGGACATCGAGCGTAAGACTGTCGGCGGTGTAGGTCTGCAGCTTCACCGCATCGGCGCCGCACTCCGCCATGGCGCGGATTGACTCCCGCGCAATCTCCAGACTATGATTATGGTTCGCCGAAAGTTCGGCAACTATCATGCACTTCTTCATATCTCACAGATTCCTGAAAAAATCTATTATCCTCCTTCTCCCCTTTTGAAAATCGAACTCCGGCACCTTGCGCTCCGGCAGACTTTCCACCGCGTGACACATTCTTTCGGCAAGCAGGTCGGTGCTGTCATGCAGTGACCCCAACGGAGCGAACCATCCCCTCCTGACACCCTCGGCATAGAATTCCTCCTGATTATCTACGAAATGACCGGCAGCCACCGGCAGTTGCCGGGAGAAAGCCTCGACACAGACAGTACTCGCGGGGAATATGCCCATATCGGCACCGTCAAGCAAGTCCCTCACCCCTTCGGCCGATACACGACGATGGACCTTCACCGATGGCATGCCTTCAGCCGAAACCTGCACCGTGTCTCCCGCTATCACATCGATCATCGCGTCAGGAAGCACCTCCGCAATCACACCGAGCATCTTGTCAGTAAGCCCGAACGGATCGGCTCCACCCAACGCCATGACAATTCGCAGCGGATTACCCTCATCCCCGCGCCGGCGGCAGACCGGTGCGAGAAACGGTTCCCTGAGGAATGACCATTCTATGCCTGAATAAAACTGCGTATGAGGAGCAAGCGAGAAGATATCTCTTGACAACGGGAGAAACGTCATCACGGCATCAGCCGTGAAATGACGGTCATGCACGTCGTCGATACAGACGAGCCGGCGGCATCGCGACCGCACGGCATCCTGATACGCTGAATCGTAGTAATAATTGTCAAGGACAACGATATCCTCCTGAGAGAGGATATTGAGAAAACGGGAGTCAAACTCATCTCTCTCCCTGAAAGGGAGGTCCAAAACTCCGGCTCCGGCTTTCTCCGCCTCGGCAAGCTGATAGTCCGACAGTCCGTCACGGTCGGGATTGCGAGAGGCCACAACGCAGTCGAAGTCATCGCGCAGATAGGCGGCGAGGGCAAGAGTGCGTATGAAATGCCCGAACCCTATGCCACGTCCGGCATCGGCGCGGAGAACCATGCGAGGTCTTCTGCCCATGTTTCGCTCAGAATCCGCAACCGGCTTACAATACGAATTCATAATACTGATAGCACTCGTCGCGCCTGACGGGAACAGCTCCCAGCGAAAGCTCGAGGGCGTTCGACGCCTCGTTGTCAAGCTTCACCTTGGTGACAATCTTGCGCACACCCATCCTTTCAGCGATTTCAGCATAAAGATTCCGAAGAATCCTGCGGGCAAGTCCCTTGCCGCGATACTCCTCGGCAATCCAGATGCCGCGCTCCATCACTCCGGGAGCGACCCACTCGAAATTGACGCTTCCCTTTACCCTGAAGTCCGCTCCGGCGGGATCATCAGGATCAGGCTTGCAATCAAGTATGGCATAATAAGCCTTGTCGTTGTTGCCATCCAGCGAATTGACCCAGAGGAGATGGTCATCTTCCGAGATAATATCCTCATTCACCATCTGTCGGCGCACAGAATCGCTGTTGCGGTGCCGAAGCAGCTCCAACTGCATGGCCACTGAGGTCGACAGGTAATTGAGTATCAGCTCATCATCGTCACAGCAATCGAAATGGTGGGGGAATTCCAACAGTTCGAATTTCATCTCCGCCAATTTCCAGTCGGTAAGCGTGTCGAGGTCCTGCACCTCAAGTTCCGGAAGCACTATCGGTCGGGTCTTCGGTCCCCAGAGGGAACGGTCGCGCCTCAGTGACTCCACGGTACAGAGATAGAACTGACCCGCGTCATGATAGGTGGGTTCAAGGTCCTGCGACCTGGCAGATGCATACTCCGGGAAACGCATGCGCACCATTCCGTCGGAGCAGACGCGCAGCCCGCGCTGGACAGGATAGGAATACTCCACGCATGTGAACGCGCTCTCGCATTCCCCCGACTCAAGCAGGCTGCAAGCCTCGCGCAACCGATATCCCCGGATAAAGGGGGCCGTGGCATATATACAGGCGATCGCATCGAACCGGCGGCCTCGACGCTCATATTCATCCAACACCTCGAGCAGAACATCCGCAGTGGTGGCATAGTCGTCGGCAGCCTTGGCCGAACGCATGAACGGCACTTCCGCGCCAAATTCGCGGGCTACCTCGGCAATCTCCTCCGAATCGGTGGATACCATAACCTCGTCGAAGCAACGGGAGCGCAATGCAGCCCCTATCGAATAGGAAATCACCGGTTTTCCGCAGAAGTCCTTGATATTCTTCTTGGGAATTCGCTTGCTGCCTCCCCGGGCAGGAATTATGGCCAGTATATTCATCTTTGCTCCATAAATTCGAGAACCTTCTCGATCACATAGTCCTGCTCGCCGTCGGTAAGTGCGGGGTACATCGGCAGACTCAGGCAGTGGCGGTAATAATCCTCCACCATGGGGAGGTCTCCCTCCTTGTTTCCCAATTTCTTGTAATATGGCATGAGGTGAACCGGTGCGTAATGCACCTGCGCCATCACCCTGTTGGCGCGCAGATAATCGTACAGGCCCTTGCGGTCCGGCACCTGAATCACATACAGATGGAAAGCATGATAGATGTCCCCGGCACGGAAAGGAGTCTTTATGTCGGGATGCGCGGCAAACGCCTCGTCATAGCGCCGGGCTATCTCCTGACGTCGCGCCAGACCTTCGTCGGCACGGGTTAGCTGCGAGAGGCCGAGGGCGGCCTGTATGTCGGTGAGACGGTAATTGAAACCGAGTTCCTGCATCTCGTAGTACCAGCCGCCGTCGTTGTGCTCCAGCCGCGCCGGGTCGTGCGTGATGCCATGGGTGCGGTAGAGGCGCAGACGTTCGAGCAGTTCCGGACTGTCGGTGGTTACCATACCTCCCTCTCCCGTCGCGATATGCTTCACGGGATGGAAGGAGAACACCGAGCAGTCGGCCCATTTGCCGTTGCCGCTGCGCTGGCGCGAGCCGTCGGAAGCGGTGAACCATGCGCCGGGCGCATGGCATGCGTCCTCGATGATCCACAGCCCGTAGCGGTCCGCTATCTTGCGGAAGCGCTCCAGGTTGTGCGGATAGCCGGCGAAGTCCACGATCACTATTCCGGAGAAAGTACCTGCGGGATTCTCTTCCAGAATTCTCTCCAGTTTCTTCTCGTCCATGAGATAAGTGTCTGGATCGATGTCGCAGAATGTCACGTCGCCTCCGCAGTAGCGGATGCAGTTGGCCGATGCCGCGAATGTCATTGGGGTAACAATCACGCGAGTGCCGGGACCTACGCCGAGAGCCTTGGCCGCGATGTGCAGACCGGAGGTGGCGTTGTTCACCGCCACGCCGTAGCGGGCGCCTACATAACCGGCGAATTTCTCCTCGAACTCCCTGAGCCGAGGTCCCTGCGTCAGGAAGTCGCTGCGCAGCGCCTCGCCCACCGCCGCCACATCGGCGTCGGTGATGGTCTGGCGACCATACGGAATATCGTGGTCTATTGTCATTTCACTTCGAAATTGGGGTCGACGAATTCCTTGATCTTGGCGCGCATGGTCTCCACGGTCTCCCATTCGCTGTTCTTGTCGGAACTGTAATGGAATCCGTCGGGCACGGGCACGCCGCCATGATGACGGATATAGTCCTCGCGGGTATGCTGGAAAGATACCGAAGGCAGGATTGCGTAATACTGGCCTATGTCGATTGTGTTGAGGGCATCGGTCGGGGTGATCATCTCCTCATGCAGTTTCTCGCCGGGACGTATGCCCACCTCCACCTGCGGTATGCCGGGGGCGATGGCCGTGGCCACGTCCTTGATGTGGTACGACGGAATCTTCGGGATGAAGATCTCGCCGCCGAGATGATGCTCGATGGCCCAGAGCACAAGGTCTACACCGGCCTGCAGCGAGATGTTGAAGCGCGTCATGCGCATGTCGGTGATTGGGATGCTCTCCGCGCCGCTGTCGCGCTTGCTGATGAAGAAGGGGATCACGCTGCCGCGCGAACCCATCACGTTGCCGTAGCGCACCACGGAGAAGCGTACAGGGCGGTCACCCTTGATATTGTTGGCGGCGGTGAAGAGTTTGTCGCTCGTCAGCTTGGTGGCTCCGTAAAGATTGATCGGGGCGCACGCCTTGTCGGTGGAGAGCGCCACCACATGCCTGACTCCGGTCTCGAGCGCGGCGTTTATCACGTTCTGCGCTCCGTTGACGTTGGTCTTGATGCACTCCTCCGGGTTGTACTCGGCTGTGTCCACCTGCTTGATGGCGGCGGCGTGGATGATTACGTCGATGCCCTGGCAGGCGCGCTTCAGGCGCTCGCCGTCGCGGACATCCCCTATGAAGAACCGCAGCTGCGGATACTTGTCGTGAGGATATTTCTGCTTGAGTTCGAACTGTTTGAGCTCATCGCGGGAATAGATCACTATGCGCTTCACCCGCGGATAGCGGCGAAGTATGGTCTCAACAAACTTTTTTCCGAACGAACCGGTTCCACCGGTGATCAGTACAGATTTATCGTTCAACACTGTTTTATACTTGTTAATCAGGTTCCGCTTATATTGCGGCCTGAAGGTTATATTGTTAAACCTGATAATATGTATTTTGGTTCACATCACTTTGTGAACCATGAAGGCATAGAGGATCATGCCGAGGAAGAATGTAATCCCGGCCCACATCTTGGCGGCGCGGGCATAGTCGTGGGCGAGAATCCTGCGGTCCTCGCGTTCCTCGTCGGTGTAGAGACGGCGCGATGACTTCGACTCGCTTCTGCGGGCCTCCTCCCAGGCCTGACGGCTCTTGATGGAGTAGTAGATGGCCACGAAGCCCGTGAAGGGGAAGCAGAACAGGGTAAGCAGGATGGAGACCACCAGCATCGATGTGGGCGGAACAGAGGTATCCACCGGTTCCTCGGGCAGCATCTCGGGGATGTCGCCGTCGCGGCCTACGATTCCGGTGAAGCGCATCGGAAAACCGCCGTTGCCGTCGCTGTCGGGCTGACTTTCCGGCACCCGCTGCGGCACCTCGGCAGCCGGGGCCGAGGAGGGATGCATCAGGTCGAAGATCCGCTGTCGGTAGAAACGGCAGATGTCAGCCACGTCGGATGCGGGCTGCCAGTCGGCCATCCCCTTGCACCACACATAGGTATCGGGGGTGACACCGGCCTCCGAAAGCTGTGACAGCTCGAAGGGACCGCGCTGCTCGCCGTCGATCATTGCAAAATATCGCATCGGCTTACATGTTTGCCATCGATCGGATCATGTTCTGGTAATTCTCCATCAAATCGGATGAATTGAAAATCCAGATGGAGCCGAACAGTCCTATCGCCGCGAAGACGAAGGCGATGATGGTCATGATCCGGGCGGTGGAGTTGGCCGAATCCCCGGTGGTGAAGTCGCCGTGCTGGTATGCGGTGTTGGCCTTGTTGGCCTGCACGATACCGATTATGCCGAAAATCATGCCGATACAGCTCAGCATGAACGCCACCACGGTCGCCACAACGGCCCAGGGGAGCCAGTTGGTATGCGGCACCGGTTCTCCGTAGCGGCTGTCGTCGCGGTAGGGATCCGGAGGAACCGTGCCCTGCTGACGGTCGTGGTACGAGCCGTATGGAGGGTATGCAGAGGGGCCTGCCGCAGGAGGATTCTCGCGGAAAAGATAGTCAAGTTCAGGCAGTTGTGATGCCGTCACCCAGTTCTGGAGGCCTTCGCGCCATACGTATGTCTCAGGCGTGAGCCCCTGCGCCTTTAGCGCCTCCGCAGGAAACGGCCCGGCCTGCCGTCCCTCGATAATCATATAATAAAGTGTTGCCATATCACAAAATTAGCCATTATTTCCGAAAAATCAAAATCCCCGCTTCCATACTATAGAGACACTCGCGACTAATAACCAATATCGTTGCTGTCATCGATGTCTTTTCTATACTTTGAAGGAACGTACTTCACTAAAGTTTTGTTTATTTCAGAGGGAACAGCATGTCAGACAACCGGAGCAGATCATCATCATAGAGATTGTATATGTCTTTCTCCATTAATTCCGAATAGAGATCCATTCCCGGCTTTACAAATCGTCTGTGCCTATTTCCATCAATCATTGCAGAGACTTCGTAAAGTCCCTTTGAATTTACCGATACGGTGATATCAGATATCAGTCTTCCATGCTTGTCCTTAAATTGACGTTCCTCACAAGACTCCTTGTCGATAGACCCACAGGAAACCAGTTTGTCAGTGAGTGTTTTTCGGATAATGCCGCGCCATGGCTGCGTTACGCCGTTTGTCTCGGCATATTCGTTGAAATTCATTACAGCCTTCGCAACCCGCGTTATAATAGCCTCTGCATCAGCAATTCCATTATTTTGTGCAAAACCGATAATATCCGACTTTGAAATATCTGACATCTTACCTCCTATGCTCAATCTACGTCTTAAATTCGGTCCGGTTCCATCCATATTGAATATGAATGTCATATCGTATGCCGGAGCAATCCTCCAATTGCCGAATTCATCAATCAGAAATGAAAAGTTTTTATTATGGTCATCGGTATTGTTAGCCATGACATTGAAGACCATCCGGATGAAGATCTGCTCTATTTCAGATTCTGAAATGTTCAGTTCGCGACAGGTATCAATAAGGTCCTCATAACTGCTGGCTTCCGGATTGATCGCCGCTAACGTCTGCACAAATATTTTCTTACCGTCCCTTCTGTCGAAGCGCTTTGTCAGGAAATGATTGGTTCCCTCTACTGACAACAACCGGCATTCCTCCATGTCTATTCCCGCAGCAATTGCCATATTATAATATGCAGCTTCTATTTCAGCAATAGGCATGGATTTGTCTCCGAATTTAAGTATATAATACCCAAATCCTTCCATACCGTCCGACTGTCCTGAACGTATTTCTCCCGTTTCATCGTTTATGGCAACAATAGCTTTCATCTGTCTGCCTCCTGCAGAAGTACCTACCGCGAGCAATGCCTGCAATGTCAGTTCTTCGCTGGTGTTCAGCACCACCCTATCCCTCTCTTCAAGGATTTTCAGAGACATATCATAGAGCGACTTAATGTCTATTGCACGCATGTTGGCAAGATCTTCGGCGCACGGTTCATATTCCAACGCCCCCATCCCTCGTGTGCCGATAAACATCAACTTATAGAGAGGAGTGACTTTATTGCGCGGTATCTTATTCTCTTTTACCCATTTGTCAAAAAGAGTGTTACCCCATGCATCGGGCAATGAGTCTGCGATAAACGGAGGCAGTCCCTGATAGAGCGGTCGGTCGTCTCCATATATCGGTAGATGGATATTGCGGATTCTCGCCGGATTCAACATCGGCATTATGTCTGGGATTCCATTCTTGATATCAGGATTATACATAAAATATATCCTTCTCGTGGCTGAATTCCACGAGAGACGCCCGATCTCGTTTCCCCACAAATTTACTTTTATATATGTCATGATTTCTGGGATTTAGACCCCTTCCCATAAAAAATGTTAACGCAGGGGCGGCCGATTTTTGATGCAGGTCAGCAAGTTAAGGAGGGAGCGATGCGGGCATCGTGACCGACGCGACTTGGCTGAGATGCGCAAAAAGCGGACGGACTACGGTAATATCTTTTCAGGAATGAGTCATATTGTTAAAATTTATCATAAAACTATACCCCTTGACTCGCAGCTGCACCTCATCTTCGACCCCTGCGTTAACATTTTTTATGGGAAGGGGTCTTACTGTGGCGCACTCTTTGCATCTTTTTGTCTTCCTTATATAAATAGGGGGATTCGGGGAGGTCGGGAATTAGCTGGTCCCAGTTCTCGAACAGGCCTACGGTCCTGAGCAGTCTCATCAGTGTTGCGAACGAGATGTCGGTCATTTTCCCCGACTCGAATTTGTAAAGCGTAGTCATGCCGACAGTTGAAGCCTCCGAAACCTCCTTGCGGGTCATCCGCAGCCGCATACGGTAGTCGCGAAACCTCATGCCAAGATTCCGAATTACATCAGGAGTCGACAAAGACCGTTTTGTTAGTATCACCATAATGACGATTATCCATGTTTTTAGTCCATATCATTCACATAAATGACACTTACAAAATTATAAAATATCCCTGAATCCACCAAAAAAACCAAGAAAGTATCGCTCGGTATTTTCTGAGCGATACTTTCTTGGTTGAGGAACTATGACTAAAAGTCACTTGATTTTCAACACCATTGGCTTCATTTCAAGGTCATCGGCCTCCAGTATCGGAATTATTGCCGGGGCAAGACCTTCAGAAGTCATGTGCGATGTGACGATGCCTCTCAACATTCCGGTAGCCAATTGTGCGGTTTTTTCCAAAAATTCCGTAGGAAAAACTATTTCATCATCGACAGTGTAGGTATCTACTGAGGACGCCTTGATTTCGAACATAACGCTACCGAAAGCATCAAGGACAGGTTTATCAATATTCTCCGACTTATTAAATATTACTCTGGCAGTAGTTTTAAAAATACGGTTGGCTATATTGTATTGAAACTGAATGCCGAGTTTAGTCCCGAGAGTAAATTCACCTGTAAAAGCTTCTTTATCCAAAAAGAAACTATCTTCGGAACACTGTATTATTCTAATGTCAGCAAACTTTCTCATAATTGAATCTTTGGGACTCAATGCTTTCGCTTGAGTCTGGTTTACGTGCGGAATTATAATCTATATAGACTTTGACATTGACCGAATATTTCTCTTGCGAAGAAAGCGTAGTGATGCTTTCAAAAGAAGACTCCGTCAGAGATTTATCAGAGATTACATTCCTGTCGATTATTATTATATCAAGTATATCCTCGATGTCGACAAGTGTCTTGAGTTCAAAATTGTGTGAACCTGAAAGCCACTTGGAGACCGTGGACGGATATGTACCGATGGCATTTGCGAATTCTGCATTACTCATGCCGAGAATGCGTAATCTTCTTCTTATTTTTGCCGCAATCGCACTTGATGCCCCCTCCATCCGTCCGCGGTCAATCGCCGCCAAAGCTTTTTTTCTGGCTGCTTCCGACTCCGGGTCCGACATCAGTTTCATATTATGCAGTCTTTTCTTCATCTTTTCTCTACAACTTTATAAAAGTTTTAACTTATCAATAACCAAATTGGTTCGTTCGTATACCGTTGCGACAATGCCAGGATTACTTCGTATATCATATTCGAATTTGATACCTTCAAACAGCAATATCCAGTCCGGATCATCGTCTTCCGAACCTATCTGCAACAGATATAGCCTGAGAAGAGGTTCCTTGTTGACCATTCTCGCCTTACCTTTCAGCAGATATGCGGTTGAGTCAAGAACATCAGGATATTGATTCAAATCCTCCAGAACCCTGATCAATGCATCTGTCCTGCGACCGGTACTAATCCATTTCCTGATTTCTCTCAAATAAAAAGCAGCTTCCTGAACTATTCTGTTAATCCAGAATTCCTTTTCGGTTCCAGGGAATTCCATAATTTCAGGATTGTATGCCTTTCTGAGATATGAGCTTGGGCCGGTTTCAAAGCTGTCAAGCATCTTCTCTACGTAATCATATCGAGCGTACTTCGCTAACTCTTCAACGCCGTTGATATCATCAAAAACAGTATTATATAGCGGTTCTTCTGCATTATCTTCCGTCAGTTGAGGTATATCTCGAACTTCCATCGTTGTAATATTTATTATTCATATTTAAACTGTTTAAGCTGGCTCTCTAAACAGAGCCGAATCAATTAATATTTTGAGATGCCACACTACGGACAGCGCAGTGTATCCCTAATTACTTTTAAAGATAACGCAGAACCGATCAATTATATTATAATATAATATCAATTTTTCGAGATAATTCCGGAACCCTTAATCATTCGCATCGTCGCTTGATCTGACAGTTAGCGAAATCAGGTATTCCGACAGGCTGGTATCCGGTGAAATATTTATTTTTTTGCGAAGCCTGTTGCGTGATGACTCCACGCTTCTGACCTCTCTGCAGGTGATTGAAGCAATCTCCTTGGTCGACATTCCCAGAGATATGAACGCGCACAGACGCCGGTCTTTCGCAGTCAGGCCCGGATGCATCTTGTCGAGGTTCGGATAGAATTGCGGATGTACCTGCTCGAAGTAGTATTGGAATTCGCTCCATTGAGAATTGTATTTCAGTCCGTTGAGCCGGGTGAGAATATCTTTTAGCACTGAAATCGAAGCTTTGTCGCGGGGTGAGGTTTTCAAGATAAGTTGTTTGATGCCTGTAGAGACGTATTCGACCTTTTCGTTGCTCTCCAGCCGCTCGAGGGTGAACGACGTTAGTTTGCGGTTGTGGATGTCGAGGTCTTGCTGTATTTTGTCGCGTTTCTCGGCTTCCTCGCGTATTCGCTGTTCGTTGAGTTGGCGGAATTTCAATACAGCCTCGTCTTTTTGCTCTATCAGTTCTTCTCTATTGTGTTTTATTCGTATAAGATAAACTACAATAACGACCAATATCAATACCATTAGGCCCATTATCACCAGTACAACTACCGGATTCCAGCCTGAGATGCTAAGAGACTGGCGCATATTGTTGCGTTCGATTTCGTAAATATTCTCCGCTTGTTCCAGCCATAACGCAGTCTCGCTTTTATATATTGAATCTTTAAGCGCCATTATCCGCTTTGCCTGTGCCAATGCCAGGACTACGTTCCCCTCGTCAGAAGCGGCTTCGCTCTCCTTTTCAAGCAATTGTATCTCAAAGTCCGGATTGTTGGACTTGTCAGCGATTCTGGATGCTATGGCACGGTATGCCTCCGCTTTGCCTTTGTCCGGGTCGTTCTTGAAGTAATCCATCAGGCAGAGACAAGCGGTGAACAGCTCATCTTCTTCGCCAAGCCTGGAGAGATTCGAGAAAGAGTTCGAAAGATAGCTATATCCCATTTTCCTGTCACCTTTCCGGCAATAAAGGTCACCGATTACGGTCTGATTGGAGTAATATGATACAGGGTCCGCTTTTTCATCGACATATTGGATGGATTTGAGGGCATAGTCCCTAGCTTTATCGAAGTCGTCTGTCTCGGCATAAAGTACCGACAGATTACGGTTGGCTATATACAGCACGTCCTTTTTGTTGTATTTTTCGGCCTGTTCAAGAGCCATATTGAAATATTTTGCGCTTTCATCATATTTCCCAGACCGTAAGCAGCTGACACCAAGATTGTTGTACAGATCACATCTAAGACCCTTCTGCTGCATGTTGTCGACAGCCTTGAGTCCATTAAAATAGTATTCATGGCTGATCGACCTGATGCCAACTTCATCCGAAGCTGCTCCGAGCCTCAGACAACATCCGGCTTTAAAATTATAGGCAGCCTGTGATATTTCGGAGTGAGTCTCAAGAATTTTAAGGCAATTTCTCATGTATTCGAACGCGAGACGCTGTCTGTTTTCCTTAAAAAGATGTCGTCCGAAGTCAAGCATTCTGCGGTAGGCTATCGAATCAGGATATGTCTCCAAACGGTCGAGCGGCCGGACGGTATCATTTGGAAATGCCTGATAATATCTTTGTGAGAAGTCATGGGAATATTCGGTCAGATTCTTGAGCAGTTTGCCGTCGTTGCCGTTGCGCCAGATTAATAATATGACAATACCGCTAATGACAGCAATTGTTGTTACAACCAGTTGAATTAATCTTGTTTTACCTATGTTCAGACGCATAATTTACGTTCGGCTTATGGCTTGCAGCACAATTCGCTTGAAGACCCGATGTACATAACAGGTCACAAATATAGCTTTTTTGCTTTTCACTACCAAATTTACACCTGCTTTTCGATCACTTTTCAATCACTTTTCGATTATTTTCGTACAACATTTCATATTATCTATAAGACAGTTACAGAATTTGCAGTGGCGTTTTGTGTTCTTGCTGTGTTTTTACACAGGTGAAAAATTTGCAGATTCATGAGATTAATAGGAAATTTGCGACATCAAAAACAAACAACTTAAAACTGTTTTCTCATGAAAAATTTCACTCTTTCTGGCATTCTGATCGCAGTTGCCTGTGCGCTTGCGCTCCCATATTCGGCTAAGGCGGAATGGGGTACAAAAGACGCTCCGGCCGTGGTTTATTCAAAGTTTAAACAAAGAATAACCGGAGTGCAGAGCGTACGTACACCGGATGGCAAGACATATATAAGCTGGCTTGATTATCCAGATATTCCTAACTGGGGATTCAACATCTATCTGATGCTTCTGGATGAAAACGGCAACAATATGTGGGGCGACCCGCTTGAGGTGGAAAACCGAAGGAACTGCAGCTGGTGTGCCGATTACTTTCTGAAGGCTGCTCCGGACGGGGATGTGATAATATCGTGGGAGGATGCGCGTGCTGATGACGCCAAGCCTAACGCCGGAGACACCCACGACCCTGTGCTGTACCGGATCAATCAGCAGGGCCAACATGTATGGGACCAGGATGGAGTAACATATGGTAAGACTTATATTTATCCTCCCAAGCTCTATTTCGTTGGCGACGAGTTGCTGGCTATGTTTGTAACGTCTGCCAACGTCAACATCACCAAAGTGGCGCGTCTGTCGTCTGAAACCGGCAAGATCATAGGCACTCCCCTTATGATGTTTGGAGACATTTTCAAGGTGTCCGACAAAGAGTTCATTAATGTTTATCCCTCCGAGAGCGGTACGGTGGCGATGAAATATGACCAGCAGATAAACAGAGTATGGGATAAGGATGTGATTATCTCCGACTATGTGTACGAGGGCCATTCGCGTTTCCCGTACGGCTTCGCCAGCGACGGCAACGGCGGCGGCTTCATCACCTTTATGAGATATATAGGAAAATTCGGTCAGGTACCGGTTATTCAGTATTTGAGCAGTGACGGCGAGGCCGTGTTCGGCAAATCCGTCGATATTATCGGCAATGAAAACCTTACAGTTGGGGGGCCTGCGCTGGCAGTAAATACGGAAACGGAAAAACTGTTGGGGCTTTGGTCTCTTACACGCGGTCGATATGAGATAAACGCTTCCACACTTGATTTCTATGGCGAATATGAATGGGGCGATATGGGCGTGAATATTGTGTCGAAGAAATCGCCTTCGGGTTACGGCTTTCATTGCATTGCCGCCCGGGCTTTAAGCGACAATAAATGGCTTGTCATGTACGCTGATGACCACTACTGGAACCACAGTCAGGGTTTCATGAGTATTCTTGATGAAGACGGCACGATCCTTTCTACCGAGGAGTTCGGAGTGGAAAGTGGTTTGAATGATTTGAATGTATGGTTCGACGACAATAACATCTATATGGTATATGAAAACGAGGTTTTGGTGGACGATGGCTGGGATAAGACATACAGCATAGAGACCATTAAGATTGAGAATTATGACCCGGACGCTCCGGAATCCGGAATTGAAGTGCCGGTAGTCGGTATTACCGGCGAGGATACATACTACTCAGTCGACGGCATACAACGTGAACGTATTTCGCGCGGCCTTAATATCGTGCGCCACGCCGACGGCACTGTCGAGAAGATCATCATGTAATAATCAAATCACAGAACTGATGTATAGAATACTGTTGATAATGGCGGCAGCGCTTCTCCCGATGTTCTCGGGAGAGGCTGCTCTCGCCGGTGAAGTCGCCGGCTATCCGGTGGGATATTGCAATGGCGAATACGGCACCCGCAGCAACTACAAATCGGATGAAGCCCCGTCTGAAATAAGTGCGGCGGTTTATATAGTCGTCCCTTAGAAAGGTTGTAATCATGCTGATATACAGCAAAATAA
>CAJUBC010000008.1 GCA_910584545.1 uncultured Muribaculaceae bacterium
AAATATGTTTTACGACATATTTTTTAACGCTTAAAAAATTAACGAACTATTGTAAATACAGAACCTGTATATCCTCCCGCAAACCCGACTTGTGATCCACCGATTGTCGATAATCAATGTTAGGGCTAAAAATAATGCTTGCTCTGATTTCGGTTTAGCAGAGCTTCATTATCTTGATGCATGTTTGAGTTTAAATCAAGATGATATATTCGATTATTTCATCTTATTCTAACAGTTAAGTTGATATAAATTCAAACATGCATCGTGTCCTTGAAACAAAATGCCTGAAATACAAATTCTCCTTATATTTCCTTATATCGGGAGAATTAAATTATTACTCGGCAAAGAAATTCACAAGGACTTGGCAACTGCAATGGATTTAAGGAAACTCGAATTCCGCATTGAGCTTTAACCCTTGTAATAATCTTGAGAATGCAAGTATTATACGCGGCCCTGTAGCACATCTATGGAATGTTGCTATAATAAAAATTTGCATTGTAACAGAGACTCCATACGGACCATACTCAGAAGTATCGCAGCGTCCGGATTCCAACCTCGTTAAATACCCTGATTCATTATAAATACAACAGGTAAGAATATAAAAAACAAACCAATATTCACCTGCAGTTTAATTATTTAAGCCTACTATATGAAACCAAGCATTTATAATTCATATTTTAATTTCAATGATGGCATTCAAATGATATACAATGCATATACAGATAAGTTTGTCGTGTTCTCCAGCAATGTCATTATTAATAAGGCAAATATTACAGATTCCCAAATTATCAACAAAGAATTCTATGACAACGTCATCAATTCCGGCTGTATCATTGAAAATGAAGTGGATGAAGTTGAAAATGTCAGGAATGATATTATTAAGGCATACGAAAATGATGACTATTTACATCTCACAATAAATCCGACTTTGAATTGCAATTTTAAATGTTGGTATTGTTATGAAAATCATATAGTAGACTCAAAAATATCCTCAGAAACAATATTATCTATTGCAAAATTGATTTCGGGGGCTTTGAGTAAAGAAAACAACTACAAAAAGGTCTTGATTTCATTTTTTGGAGGAGAACCATTGATGTATTTCAATGATACGGTTAAGCCTTTAATCTTAATGGTTGACGAAGAATGTAAACGATATGGTAAAGAATTTGAAATACATTTTACATCAAATGCATATCTTCTAAATGCTACAACAATACAATTTTTAAGCCACTATACTTGTAGTTTCCAAATTACGTTAGATGGACATCGTACTCGGCATGATTCTGTCCGTTATAATGGTACATTCGGAAGTTATGATATCATTATCGCTAATATCATAAGTCTTGCCGAATCCGGAATTCGTACTCTCGTGCGAATTAATTGCACAAAACTAAATGTGAATGATCTCGAAAAAATATTATATGATTTTGAAACTAAAGTAAAATCTGATATACGAAATTTTGTATCATTTGACATTCAAAGGGTATGGCAGGATATAGATGCTGACGTTAACTCAGAATCAGAATCTAATGTTAATAGTGTAATTTCAAAATATATAAAGTTATACCAGACCTCTGGTTTCCAAATTAATTCAGTTCTTATTTTTAATAAGATAAAGAGCTGCTGTTATGGAGACAAGTTACATCATGCTACAATAAACTATAACGGAGATGTATACCAATGTACTGCCAGAGATTTTAATGAAAAAAACAGGATGGGTCGCTTATGTTCTGACGGCACAATTGAATGGGATAAAATGACTGTAAGAGATAGGAATAGCCATAAATTTTCAAATCCAGCATGTCATTCATGTCGTATTGCCCCGCTTTGCGGAGGAGGTTGCTCGCAAAATGCAATCGAACACAAACATAACGGGAAATGTATTTTTGGATATACAGAAGAAAAAATCGATGAAATCATATTGACCAGATTTCGATACATGTTCATGGGTTCTACTTGTTGAACTTTATACTATATATTTTAACATTATTTTTTACTATGGTACAAATGTTATATAAAAATATCAAATTTCCGATAATTTTGGCCGAGATACTGATATTTTCAGCAAGTTTACATGCTCAGGAAAAAAGCGACAGCACCATATCTGAACATAAGGAACAAAATGTAAAGGATTTGAATGAGGTTGTCGTGGAAGGAGACCGAGAGTGGATCAGTGCCAATAAAAGTACCTATATACCTACAACGAGACAGAAAAAGGCTGCGCAGGATGCCACAGATTTGTTGATGAGAATGGCCATTCCGGAGCTCATGATAAATCCTCTTGACCGAATTGTCAAGACCGGATCCGGAGAAATGGCTTCTATATTTATCGACTACGTACCGGCTCGCCAGGAAGACCTGGCCGGTCTCAAGACCACCGATGTGAAACGGGTGGATTTTTATACGGCTTCGGACGATCCGAGATTCGGCGGAGCCTTTAACGTCATCAATTTCGTACTGAATAAATATGAGTTTGGCGGATATACGAAATTATCTGGTGAAGTAACAACCAACAGTTTCGATGGCTCCTCACTATATAATGCCGAGAGTCTGTATTCAAAATTCAGCTATAGGAAAATGACTTACGACCTCTATGCCGGCGTCACGAATTCAAGAAACACACAGGCACGAGATATCTCCCTCTACATTTACAGGATTCCGGACAAAGCGGGTTCAATAACGGTCTATTCCATGGAATCGGAATGTACGGACAAGAAATATCTTGTCAATACATTTCCCGTCACATTTCGTGCCTCGTACAGTGGAGCTAAGTTCCAGTTTCAGACATCCGCGGGATACACTTACGATTTCATCCCGGCCTCTGATTTGGGGGGTGTCCAGACGATTGACTACAACGGGAACAGGACTGACGGCTCATATTACTCACGCAGCAATGGAAAGAGACACAATCTGACATGGGATGCCAACGCCACAGCCAATTTGCCGGCAGGATTCAGTCTCAACGCGAATCTCCGTCTTAGGGTCGCTTTCCGCGACATCCGGAGATTATATTCGACTACTGAAAATCTCAGGCTTGACAATTCATATAATGAAAACCATATATCACCGAGTGTCCATCTGAACCTGTCAAAGAAATTCGGGATGAAGCATACCCTGAGCCTTAACCTCTCTTATGGTTTCACTCACAATAATGTGACATATACGGAGGCGGATGCATCCGACTATAATTGCAATTATCTGGCACCGACTCTGGACTATGTTTTCTTTTCCGACAAATGGTTAGCGTATGCCAGTACGGGCCTGTCATACGAAAACAATCTGGTAGGCAGCGAAAGAAATATAATCTGTCTGCCCCATTTTCAGACTCATGTGTCTTTCTCACCGAACGACAAGAATGGCATTAGGTTTCAGGCCCGATACGGAACCTATACCCCGGCCCTGAATTCAAACAGCAACACGATACTCAGGACAAGCGAATTCCTGTATGTCACCGGCAATCCGGGAATCAGAGACACGAAATATGCCGACCTGTTTCTTAACTATACATTTCTTCCCGCGGCATGGCTGAGAGGTTCTGTATATGCCATGGGAAACTGGCTCTTCGACCGTCCGGTCACCCTGTACGCGCCATACGACAGCCCGGACGGTAATCCGGCACTGCTCCGTTATTTGACCAACAACGGCATGTTCCGTGAATTCAAAGCCGGAGCCAATCTTTCCTCCAACCTTTTCAATAACAGCCTCGTACTGGGGCTAAATCCTGAATACAGATTCTGCAACAGCTCCGGATCCCTTCCATTCTCTTTCAACAGCTTCCGAATGGGCATGAACGCATATTGGTACTTCGGATCATTCTATGTCTCGGCATACGGATCGTTGCCGACCGTCCAGATTTCGCAGGACGGAACCAAAACCCGGGAGAAAGGCTTTTATTGCGTAAGCGCAGGATGGAGCAATGGCAATGTTCAGCTCAGTCTCATAATATCAAATTTCGCCAACTGGAAATGGGATGGTGGAAACATAACATCATACAACTCGACCTATTACGACAGTTGGTCACAATCGTTCTCCAATGGCTCCCGGCACGCAGATTTCCGATTTAAAATGGCCTGGACCATAGGATATGGCAAGAAAATCAGAAGAAGCGATGAAATCGGAGTCCAAAGCAGCATAGAATCCGGCGCTTTATAAAATACATTATGCAAAGAATACATTCCTATCAGCAGCTGGAACATTCTGACTGCGGAATCACTTGTATACGTATCATTGCAAGATACTACGGAAAAAAAATAGATCCGGGATATCTTAAAGGATTGTGCGATGCGAACCGCCTGGGAATTTCAATTAAAGACGTAGCGGATGTTCTTAACATTATTGGCTTTGATTCATACACTATTAAAGTCACTCCTGATAGACTTGACGAAATGCCTTTGCCCGCTATTCTCTATTGGAATCAGAGTCACTTCATTGTCCTTTACAAAATTAAAAACAATTCTTTTTTTGTAGCTGATCCTTCACGCGGAAAAATGAAATTATCCCGCGAAAGATTCATGCAAATGTGGAAGGGTGATTCCATTGCCGGTATATGTGTGCTTATTGAACCTCGCCCGGAATTTTACAAGTCGGATTTTCCAAAACCCAAAACGAGATATAGATTAATTGAGCTGCTTAAGAATGCCGTAAAAGTCAATAAAAAGAGTTTCGCGGTATCTTTGTTTTTCACACTGCTTGTTTTAATTGCAGATATCATCATACCATTCCTATTTCAAACAACCATTGACAAAGGAATTCAGGATAAAGATATTGGCCTTGTTTGGTTACTTGTAGGTGCACAATTGTTAATTTTTATAGGCAACTATCTGTCTAATACAATTGTGGAGATTGTTATGAGTAAGCTGGGTTTAAAGCTCAGCATAAATATGATGTATGAATATCTATCTAAACTTATAAGTCTACCGGTATCTTTCTTTGAGCGAAAATCAAGTGCCGACCTTATAAAGAAAACAGATGATCAGTATAGAATTAAAGCTTTTCTCATATCTTTTCCAGAAACGATGTTCATGACAGTATTGTCATTACTTATATTTTCCGCCTTGATGATATGGTATAGTTTCCCGATCTTTATCATTGTCGTATTATTTACATGTATCGGGATTATATGGAATTCTCTTTTCTTAAGAAAAAGGCGAGAGATTGATTATTCATTTTTCTCTGCATCAGCGGAAAATCAGAATAATCTTTATGAATTAATTAATGGAATGCCTGAAATCAGAGCAAATGGGGCTGAACAAATAAGAGTTAAAATATGGCGAAAAGTTCAACAAAAAATTAATGAGTTGTCCTTGCAAAACCTTAAACTTAAAATTTATATGGGAGCTGGGACAAGCCTTTTTTCACAGCTACGGGATATAGCAGTATTAGGAGTATGTGCCACAATGGTCATTACCGGAGAAATGACAATAGGTGTCATGATGACAATTAGCTATATAGAAGGCAGGCTCGCTTTGCCATTCTCCAACATTTCGAATGCTTTTGGAACTATCCAAGATACTACAATGTCCATTGACCGAGTTCAGGAAGTTATGGATAATAAAACAGCACAGGAGGACACAGAAGGTTATGCTCCTATTGACAGTTCCATAAAATTGAAAAATATATGGTTTCGATATGCCGGAAGTTCATCACCTTTCATTCTAAAAGATTTGTCTCTATGCATCGAACCTGGAACGACAACTGCAATAGTAGGTGAAAGTGGAGAAGGGAAGTCAACTTTAATTAAAATTCTTTTAGGAATATATCGCCCTTGCAAAGGAGAAGCCCTATTTGGACAAATAAACTATAATGCATTGAACGCAAAGGATTGGTTAAGTCTTTGCTCAGTTGTCATGCAAGAAGGAATGATATATTCAGGATCAATATTGACAAATATTGCTTTAATGGATGAAAAACCTGATAAAGAAAAGGCTACTGAAGCTTTGAAAATAGCCTGTTTAGATAATTTTGTGGATTCTCTTCCTATGGGATTAAATACCAAAATAGGAAATACCGGCATAGGCTTAAGCGGAGGACAAAAACAAAGATTATTAATAGCACGAGCTGTATATAAAAATCCTGAAATTATATTAATGGATGAAGCAACTTCTTCATTAGACGCCGCAACTGAATCTTCAATAGTGTCAAATCTCATGCGGTTCTGCAGGACAAAAACTGTCATAATAGCCGCACATCGACTAAGCACAATAATGCATGCGGACACTATTCTGTTTCTGAAAGATGGACAGATTGCCGAGTCGGGTACACACACAGAACTTATACAAAAAGGAGGGCACTATTACAATTTGTTTAAACAGCAAATAAACAATGGGATAATATAATGAAGTCTTTTAAACTGTAAGCATTAACTCGACTACACATTGTAGTTGCAACATATAACGGCATCGGTTACAACCTGCTGAGTTGTGCGGCAAGTAGCGAGCAGCGACTGGATGACGCACATGTTTTCGGCCGACTCGTAGTTGCAGCAGAACATATAGTTCTTACGTCCGCAATAAAAAATATGGATTCTGATGCGATTGCCCTGTAGTTTCGCGGCTAAACTTTCAAAATCCATGAAATTTGCGTAATTTTGTCTTTACAAAACCATGACCTCCAACCGCAATATCGAGGGGGTATGAACACTGACTGACATGAAGATCGGATATGACGCCAAACGGGCGGTATTCAACAATACGGGACTGGGGAACTATTCGCGGCTGGTGATCGAAGGGATTGCTTCGGAGAATCCAGGCGACCGGCTGCTGCTGTACACGCCACGCTTCGAGCACCATCAGCGCACCGAACGCATGGAGCGGCTGCCGAACGTGGATTTCCGCCTTCCGCCCCCGCAGGGATTCAAAGGGACAATGTGGCGGACCTTCGGAATCACCAACAACCTGCGCGCCGACGGCGTGGACATATACCACGGACTCTCCAACGAGCTGCCGCTGAACATCTCTTCAGCGAGTGTCCCGACAGTGCTCACAATGCACGATGTGATCTACCGCAAACTTCCTCACGACTATTCGCTTGCCGACAGACTGCTCGATGACTTCAAATACGGACGAAGCTGCCGCGCCGCCACCCATATCATCGCTGTCAGCGAATGCACCCGCCGGGACGTGGCCGAAGCCTACGGCATCGACCCGGAGAAGATCAGCGTCGTCTATCAGGGATGCGCCGAGGCATTCCGGAAGAAAGCCGATCCGGCCGAGATAGAGGCTTTGCGCCGACAGCTAAATCTGCCGCGCCGCTACATCCTCCAGGTCGGCACCATCGAGCCGCGCAAGAACCTCGAACTCACCGTCCGCGCCCTCGCGTCACTACCCGAAGACATCGACCTTGTGGCAGTGGGACGGGAACGTCTCGGCTACCGCCGCAAAGTGGAGCGGATAGCCGAGGAATCAGGCGTGCGCCGCAGGGTCCACTTCCTCGAGGGACTCGAAGGAGGCGCCATACCGCTCCTGAACCAGGGAGCTGAGATAATAGCCTATCCCTCAAGGTACGAAGGCTTCGGAATCCCGGTGCTCGAAGGAATCACGAGCGGTCGCCCGGTGGTGGCCGCCACAGGCTCCTGCCTGGAGGAAGCCGGCGGGGAGGGAGCCCTATATGTAAGCCCCGATTCGCCGCGAGAAATGGCCAACGCGCTCAACTCTATACTCCGTGCCGAGACAGATGTCAGGGAATTGATCAGAAAAGGGGAGAAGCATGCCGCGAGATTCAACATCTCCGACGTGGCATCGGGCGTAAGAGCCGTCTATGAAAAGGTTGTAGATAAGTTTTTTTCGGAGAACGGCCAAAAAGCGAGTTCAAAATTGTAAATAGTTTACGAAAAATAACTAACTTTACGACCAAATTCAATGTTGACAAGAATGGAGGGGGAGACCTATCATATACCGGCACTGCTGCCGGAGGCCATCGATGGACTAAACATCAAGGAAGGGGGAGTTTACGTAGACGCCACATTCGGTGGCGGCGGCCACTCCGCGGCCATCCTCGCCGCACTCGGAAGCGAGGGACATCTGTATGGATTCGACCGCGACGCCGACGCTCTCGCCAATGCTCCGGCCGACACGCGATTTACATTTGTACATTCCGACTTCCGCTACATATCGAACTTCATGAGATACTACGGCGTCGAGAAGGCAGACGGCATCTTAGCCGACTTAGGGGTATCGTTCCACCACTTCGACACGGCTGACCGGGGATTCTCATTCCGCAGCGACGCACCACTCGACATGCGCATGAACCGCAACGGCGGCAAAACGGCGGCCGACATCCTCGCCGATTACCCTGAAGAGGAACTGACTCGGCTGTTCCGCACCTATACCGACCTGAAGAATACACGTGCGCTGGCCTCCGCCATAGTCAAGGCGCGCGCCGAGGCACCCGTCGACTCCACATTCCGTCTCGTCGAGGCAGCGCGTAAGGCCATCTCTCCGCAACGCGAGAAAAAAGATCTCGCCCAGGTGTTCCAGGCCCTCCGCATCGAGGTCAACGACGAGATGGGAGCGCTCAAGGCCCTCCTCGGCCAGGCTGCGGAAGTACTCCGGCCCGGCGCCCGGCTTGCCGTGATCACCTACCACTCCATCGAAGACCGCATGGTCAAGAACTTCATCCGCAGCGGAAACGTGGAAGGGATTGTCGACAAAGACTTCTACGGCAGAGTGTCGACCCCCTGGCGGCCGGTGAACCGCTCCCCTATCGTCCCCTCCGCTGAAGAAGTGGAACGGAATCCGAGAGCGCGCAGCGCCAAACTGCGCGTGGCTGAACTTTTGTGACTGCAATGGCGAATAGAAAGAGCAAGAAAGATAACGACAAGAAAAAAGACAGGCATAATTTCTCATGGGTCGAAGAACTCCGGGCCGGGCGCTCGATATCGATAGAATTCTTCAAGAAAAACGCCTGGCTGCTGCTGTTGTTGACAGTGGCAGTCATCGCCATGATAGGACTGCGCTATGAGACAAAGACCAAGATGTCGAAAATAAAATCGCTCACCACCGAGCTCCAGAGGGCCGAGAGCCGTAAGCTGCAGGAGAAAGCGCTCTACATGTCGCTCATACGCGAGACCGAAATGAAGAGGATGGTCCATGAGAAAGGACTCGCGCTCGAATTCCAGGAGCAGCCCCCTTACGAAATCACCGACAACTGAACCATAACACCACTCCCCTACGGCAAAACGACCGATTCATAACAAACGACAATGGCAGGAAACAACAAACGACATATACTGATACGATACGGTGTGATCACCGTACTGTTCGTGGCCTTCGGCATCATCGTGCTCGGGAAGCTCTTCAGCACCACGGTGATCGAGGCATCGGACTGGAACCGTCGCGCCAAGGAGGAGCTGTCGCGCGTCGACACCATCGCGCCCGAGCGCGGCAACATACTCGCCGACAACGGCAATATACTCACCTGCAACCTCAAGGTCTACGACATAAAGATCGACCTGCGCCACGAGAAGGTCAACGCCCACATACGCAAGAACCGCGGCATTCCGTGGAATAAGATCGACTCCCTGGCCGACTCCCTCGACATGTACTATCCGCGCATCGAGAACCTGCACCAGCACCCCGACACATTCCAGAAATACTCCTGGCACGCCAAGCTCAAGAAGGAGTTCGAGAAGCTGCCCGACAGGCGCAACCGCGCACTACGTCTGGCCCGGAACAAGACCCTTGAGGACTTCGAGCGCATAAAGAGCTTTCCCTATCTCAAGGACTTCAAGGGAAAGGGCACGCGCAATCCGCTGTACCGACAGAACCGCAACGTGCGGATCTACCCCTACGGCAGGATGGCATACCGCAGCATAGGCCGTGTCAACGAAAATCAGGAGACACGCGAGATCCATGGCTATTCCGGTCTGGAAAAGGCCCTCGACTCGCTGCTTTATGGCAAGCCGGGTCTGGCCAAACGCGTGGCCATGACCAGCGGCATATCCAACTGGGTGACCACACCTGCCCGCCGCGGCTACGATATCCACACCACCATCAACATCGACCTTCAGGAGATGCTCGAGGATGAGCTCCAGAAAGTCTGCGAGGAGGCCGGTGCCGAATGGGGCACAGCCGTGCTGATGGAGGTGGCCACAGGCGAGATCAAGGCCATATCCAACATCGAGCTGCTCGACAACGGCACCTACGGCGAGGCCCGCAACCGCGCCGTACTCCCCTTCGAGCCGGGCTCCGTGATGAAACCGATCTCGCTTATGATAGCCTTCGAGGACAAGCTCGTGAACTCGGTCAACGACATGGTGGACTGCTCCCCTTTCCAGCGCACGAACGACCCGCACGGGAGCGGCCCGAAAAACATGAAGCAGGTGATAGAGCAGTCCTCCAACACCGGTATCGCCCGCGTGATATTCAGGGGCTACGCCAATGACCCGGAGAAATGGTGGGAACGCCTTGCCGGACTCGGTTTCTTCGAGCCGATGCGTACCGGAATCGCCGGCGAATGCACCCCGCGCATCAGACGCCTCACCCCTACCGACACCCACGGCAACAACATCACCATGACGGCGCGCCATCTCGACCTCGCCCGTCAGGCTTACGGCTACAACACCGAGCTCCCTCCCCTATTTACGCTTTCGGTCTACAACGCCATCGCCAACGACGGCGTGTATGTGCGCCCCCACCTGGTCAAGAGCCTCATCGACGAGAACGGCAAGGACTCGGTGCTGCGCGTGCGTAACATCCGGGACAGCATCTGCTCGCCGCGCACAGCGAGAATGGTCCGTGAGTGCATCCGCGAGGTGGTATGGGGAGAGCACGGCACGGCGCGTCTCGTGCGCGACGACCGCGTGGAGATAGCCGGCAAGACCGGAACCGCCTATCCTGTGGAGCATGGCGTCTACAACCACGCCAAGCGCCGATATGCCTTCGCGGGATTCTTCCCTTACGAGAACCCTCAGTACAGCTGTATAGTCCTTGTGCTCGGCAACGCCGGCAACTCCGCCAACCGCACCTCGGGACAGGTATTGAAGAACATGGCCGTCAAGATGTACTCACGCGGCATGCTCCGCAACGTGTCGACATACACGGCGACCAAATCAGACTCGAAGCCGGTGCTTGCCGCATCCACGTCGGTGAGCCGTAAGCAGGTGGCCCGCGCCATCGGCGCCTCCACGGTACGGCGCGCCAAGACATCCGCACCGGGGACCGACGGCACCGTGCCCTCGGTGATCGGCTACGATGCCCCGTCGGCACTAAAGCTGCTCGAGCAGCGAGGCCTCAACGTGAGGCTCTCGGGCACCGGCCACGTGGTGGCACAGTCGCTGTCACCCGGCGCCCCGCTGCGCAAGGGTGATAAAATCGTCCTCAAACTCAGACTATGACCGGACCTGAGGACCGACATCAATCAAGAAATCAAAACGAAAAAATAACTGAAATATGACAATCAAACTTTCCCGCCTTCTTGAGGAAATCAAACCCCTCGAGGTAATCGGAGAGACCGACAAGAATATCGAAAGCCTCCAGAGCGACTCCAGAAAAGTCGGCAAGGGAGGAATGTTCGTGGCAGTCCGCGGCGTCACCACAGACGGCCACCGCTATATCCCCGTGGTGGCGAGCGCACATGTGGCCGCCATCGTCTGCGAGGACCTTCCCGCAGGCATCGAGAAGGGAATCACATATATCCGCGTGGCCGACAGCGCGGAGGCCCTGGGACGCCTCGCATCGGCCTGGTACGGCCATCCCTCGTCGCAGCTGCGTCTCGTGGGCGTGACCGGAACCAACGGCAAGACCACCACCGCCACCCTACTCTACGAAATGGCCAAACTCGAAGGCTACAAGGCCGGACTCCTTTCGACGGTATGCAACTACATCCAGGACCGCGCCATACCGACCACGCACACCACTCCGGACCCGCTTACCCTCAACGAACTCCTCTCCGAGATGGTGGCGGCAGGATGCGACTACGCGTTCATGGAGGTGTCGAGCCATGCCGCACAGCAGCGCCGCATCGCCGGCCTCAAGTTCGCCGGCGGCATATTCTCCAACCTCACCCGCGACCATCTCGACTACCACCTCACGGTAGAGAATTACCGCAATGCCAAGAAGATGTTCTTCGACGCGCTCCCCGAGGATGCGTTCGCATTGGTGAACATCGACGACAAATCAGGCCTCTACATGACGCAGAACACACGGGCGAAGGTATATACCTACTCGCTGCGCTCCGACGCCGACTTCCGCTGCAAGATACTCGAGACACGCCTCGACGGCACCCTGCTGATGCTCAACGGTCGTGAGGTGGAGGTGAACTTCACCGGGCGCTTCAACGCCTACAACCTTACGGCGGTCTACGGCGCGAGCCTGCTGATAGGATGGCCGCGCGAGGAAGTTGAGGTCAACATGAGCCGGCTCGTGCCCGTGGCTGGCCGTTTCCAGACATTCCGGTCGGAGAGCGGCGTGACGGCGATTGTCGACTACGCCCACACTCCCGACGCTCTCGTAAACGTGCTCGACACCATCCGCGAGGTGGTGGGCAACGACGGCGAGATAACCACTGTGGTGGGTGCCGGAGGCAACCGCGACCACGGCAAGCGCCCCATCATGGCCCGCGAGGCGGCATGCCGCAGCGACCGCCTTATCCTCACCAGCGACAACCCCCGCGACGAGGAGCCGGACTCCATCATAAGCGAGATGAAGGAGGGCCTCTCCGCCGAAGAGATGCGCCGCACACTCTGCATCACCGACCGCCGCGAGGCTATCCGCACGGCAGTCCGGATGGCGCGCCCCGGTTCCGTGGTGCTCGTGGCGGGAAAAGGCCATGAGCCTTATCAGGAAGTGAAAGGCGTGCGTCACCACTTCGATGACCGCGAAGAGGTGCAGGAGGCACTGGCACAGCTATGATCTACTGGCTATACGAGCAGTTCGGTTCCGGATGGGATTTCCCCGGAAAGCATCTGTTAGGGTACATATCGTTCAGAGCCGGACTCACCTTCGCGCTCTCCCTGCTGATCGCGCTGGTGTTCGGACAGAAGATAATCCACCGGCTGCAGCGCATGCAGGTCGGCGAGGAGGTGCGTAACCTCGGGCTCGAGGGACAGATGCAGAAAAAAGGCACGCCCACCATGGGAGGTGTCATCATCATCATCTCCATCCTGCTGCCGTTGCTGCTGATAGGCAACCTCCGCAACATCTACATGCTTCTGATGATTGTCGCCACGGTGTGGATGGGCTGCATAGGATTCCTCGACGACTACCGCAAGCTGAAATACCACAACAAGGATGGCCTGAAAGGTAAATACAAGGTTATCGGACAGGTAGGTCTCGGTCTGGTGGTGGGCGTGACCATGTGGCTCTCCCCTGCAATCGTCATGAGCGAGAATACCGAAGTGATGCGTGAACCGGACCACAGCACGGAGATAGTGGTTTCGAGCGCACAGATCAAATCGCCTCAGACCACCATTCCGTTCGTGAAGAACAACAACTTCAACTATCAGTGGCTGACATCGTGGGTCGACAATCCCGAAGCCGCCGAGACGCTCGGCTGGCTCGCGTTCGTCCTTGTGGTGATCATCGTGGTTGCCGCGGTCAGCAACGGCGCCAACCTCACCGACGGACTCGACGGACTCTGCGCGGGAACCTCCGCCATAATCGGAGTCGCCCTCCTCATAATGGCATACTTAGGCGGCAACGTGATATATTCAAGCTATCTCAACATCATGTACATACCCGGCTCGGAGGAGATGGTGGTCTATGCGTCGGCGTTCATCGGGGCGCTGGTGGGATTCCTGTGGTACAACGCCTTTCCGGCGCAGGTATTCATGGGCGACACCGGAAGCCTCACGCTCGGCGGTATCCTGGCCGTGTTCGCCATCCTTATCCGCAAGGAGCTGCTGATTCCGCTGCTATGCCTGGTATTCTTCCTCGAGGACCTCTCGGTGATGATACAGGTGGCATACTTCAAATACACCAAGAAACGCTTCGGCGAGGGACGGCGCATCTTCAAGATGACCCCTCTGCACCATCACTTCCAGAAGGCGGCGGTGCCCGGAGCAAACGTAAAATGGAATTTTCCGGTCAATCCCATTCCCGAATCGAAGATCGTGGTGCGCTTCTGGATTGTCAGCATCCTGCTGGCCGCGCTCACGTTCGTGACCCTCAAGATAAGATGACCGGTACGAAATATAGACAACAGAATATCGACACAGACAGATGAACGATAAGAAAGAGAAACTGATAGTGCTCGGAGGAGGCGAAAGCGGCGTGGGAGCCGCCATCCTCGGCAAGACCAAAGGGATGCAGGTGTTTCTCAGCGATATGGGTAACATCAGCGACCATTACCGCGAGATCCTCGACGCGGAGAAGATCGAATACGAGACAGGATGTCACAGCGAGGACCGTATCCTCGAGGCCGACGTGGTGGTGAAGAGCCCGGGAATTCCACCCTACTCCCCTATTGTCAAGAAAATCATGGAGAAAGGTATCCCGGTCATTTCCGAGATTGAGTTCGCCGCGCGCTACACCGATGCAAAGATGGTGTGCATCACCGGAAGCAACGGTAAAACCACCACTACCCTCCTCACCTACCATATCCTCAAGGAGGCCGGCCTAAACGTGGGTCTCGCCGGCAACGTAGGCCGCAGCCTCGCCTATCAGGTGGCGCGCGCGGACCACGACTACTATGTGATAGAGCTCTCCAGCTTCCAGCTCGAGAACATGTATGACTTCAAGGCCGACATTGCCGTCATCATGAACATCACCCCCGACCATCTGGACCGCTACGACAACAAGATGGAGAACTATACTGCCGCCAAATTCCGTATCCTACAGAACCAGACCGGCGACGACTGGTTCATCTACTGGAAAGACGACCCCATCATCAAGCGTCAGCTCGAGGAGGTGCAGACCGAGGCCATGCAGCTTCCCTTCAGCGAGCTTCAGGAGGATGGCAGCGCGGCATACGTGGACGACGGCATAGTGAAGTTCGTGACCCCGCGCGAGGTATGGGACATCCCCCGCGACCGTCTCGCCCTGCCCGGCCTCCACAACCTCTACAACTCCATGGCAGCCGGTCTCTCCGCCTCCATCCTCAACATCCGCAAGGAGGATATCCGCCACGCACTCGAGGACTTCGAGGCAGTGGAGCACCGGCTCGAATATGTCGACACCATAGCCGGCGTTCGCTACGTGAACGACTCCAAGGCCACCAACGTCAACTCCACCTGGTATGCCCTCGAAAGCATGACAGGCCCCACCGTGCTCATTCTCGGCGGCAAGGACAAGGGTAACGACTACAGCGAGATAGAGCCGCTCGTACGCGAGAAGGTGAAGGCCATCGTGTGCATGGGCAAGGACAACGCCAAGCTGCTCGACTTCTTCACCGGGAAAGTGCCCGAGATCCGCGACACCCACTCCATCTCGGAGGCTATGGAGGAATGTGCCCGTATCGCATCCGACGGCGACACCGTCCTGCTCTCTCCCTGCTGCGCCAGCTTCGACCTCTTCTCAAGCTACGAGGACCGAGGCCGTCAGTTCAAGGAGCAGGTGAAGCAACTCCGCAGCCGCATTTCCGGGAAAATAGAATAACCATAATATCCTTTGCCAATGAAAGAAAACGATATACTCGAAGGAATAGAAATACGGGAGACCATCGACGGGGTGCCTGTCGACGGCAAGGCGACCACGCGCCGGCGCACATACGCCGCACCGGAAGCCGCAGCCTCGGCTGCGACAGTGTCTACGACGGCGTCAGGCGTCCGCAAGACCAGCGTCAGATCGATGCGCCGGGCAAGCCGTCCCGACCCTTATATATGGGGAATCTACATCATGCTCCTTCTCATCAGCGTGATAGAGCTCTTCAGTGCCTCCAGCACCGAGGTACATGGCGACAACGTCTATATGCCACTTATCCGCCACGTCATCTTCCTTGGCATAGGTCTCGGGATAGTGCTCTGGCTTCAGAGGACTCCCTACATGATAATCAACAGGTTCGCCTGGGTATTCGCCGTCTTATCGTTGGGGCTTGTGCTGCTGTCGACGGTATTCGGAGAGAGCATCAACGGAGCGCAGCGCGCCATCCGCGTGGCCGGAGTCACCATTCAGCCCGCCGAGATAGCCAAACTCGCCGTGGTCTGCCTGCTCGCCTCCATCTACGGTAAGACACAGACTCCGGGTGGCGTCAGCAACAAGGGAGTTGTCACGTCAGCCGTAGTGGTGCTTGTTTTCGCCGCCTGCCTTGTGTCCAACGGATTGACCAACACGCTGCTGCTCATGGTGGTCAGCATCTGTATGATGCTGATCGGTGGAATCCAATGGAAGAAGTTCGGCATGGTGATGCTTGCCTACGGTCTTGCCGTGGTGCTCCTTATGGGCTTCAAGGAGATAGCCCCGAGCACAGCCGACTTCGATAATGTGGAGCCTACGCAGACAGCCATGGTCGCCTCCGCCAGCAACGGAACCATATCCCCCGTACAGTCAGGAGGAGAGGCAGAGGCTTCCGGGGGAAACCTGAAGCGGGCCGGCACATGGAAGGAACGCATCAACCGATTCCTCGCCGGTGTTCATCCGGATGACCCGATCACCGATGAGAACCGACAGGTGGTCTTCGCTAAATTCGCTCAGGCCAACGGTGGAATCGGTGGGCAGGGACCCGGCAACTCGCGTGAAAGCGCGCGGCTTCCGCTCGCCTTCTCCGACTATATCTACTCCATCATAGTAGAGGACACGGGATTCATCGGAGGGTCACTCCTGCTGCTGCTGTATCTCCTACTTGTGGCGCGTGCCGGACGGATAGCCTACATGTGCTCGCGCGCCTTCCCGGCGTTCCTGATCATGGGATGCGCCGTGATGATTGTCTTCCAGGCACTTGTCCACATGGCGATCGTCACCGGAGTCTTTCCCGTGTCGGGGCAGCCGCTGCCATTCATCTCGAAGGGAGGAACATCGGTGATAGTGATGTCGGCGGCACTCGGCATCATGCTTTCAGTCAGCAGGTTCGCCGCACACTCCGGAGACAAGAAGGAAATCAGCGCCGAAATGAACGCGCTGCCCGACGACATGCAGGCAGCGAACTATTCGGCAGAGCAACGATAGACAGGCACGGCCCGAGGACCGTGCAACATACACTCAGCAATGGAAAAAAGAAAATACAGGATACTGATAAGCGGAGGGGGAACTGGAGGACATATCTTTCCAGCCCTTTCGATAGCCGGGGCGCTCAAGCGCCGTCTCGATGCGGAAATCCTCTTCGTGGGAGCCGAGGACAGGATGGAGATGGAGCGCGTGCCGGCCGCAGGCTATGAGATAAAGGGACTTCCGGTGGCCGGTTTCGACCGCCGGCATCTCCTGCGCAACATCAGCGTGCTTCTCAAGTTGCGAAAGAGCCTTTCCATGGCCCGATCGATAGTGAAGGATTTCAAGCCTGACATAGCCATAGGGGTAGGGGGGTACTGCTCGGGACCCACTCTCAAGGCCGCGCAGCGTGCCGGAGTGCCCACGCTGATCCAAGAGCAGAACTCATACGCCGGCGTCACCAACAAACTGCTTGCCGAGAAAGCCGACCGCATCTGCGTGGCTTACGACGGCATGGAGCGGTTCTTTCCAGCCGACAAGATAGTCAAGACAGGCAATCCGGTAAGAGCCAGCCTCACTGAAAAAAGCCGTGACCGCAGAGCGGCCCTCGAGAGCTTCGGACTGACCCCCGACAAGCCAACACTGCTCGTGATAGGGGGAAGTCTCGGCGCCCTGACTGTCAACGAGAGCCTTGAGGCCGGCCTGGACAAGATCCTTGATGCCGGATTCCAGCTTATCTGGCAGACGGGCAAGAATTTCGGAGACCGTGGACCGCGGGCCGCCAAAGGGAAAAAGGGAGTGGTGGTTACTCCGTTCATCACCGACATGGCCTCGGCATACGCCGCCGCCGATCTCGTGGTGTCAAGGGCGGGTGCCGGCTCCATCAGCGAGCTCGAGCTGCTCGGCAAGCCCTGCATCCTCGTTCCTTCGCCCAATGTGGCCGAGGACCATCAGACAAAGAACGCCCGCGCCCTTTCGGATGTGGGAGCCGCCATTCTCGTCACGGATGCCGACGCACGTGGATCGCTTGTCGATACCGCCGTGCGTACCATGTCGGACCGAAAGGCACTCGACTCCATGAGCGCGGCCGTATCCCGTCTCGCCCTGCGCGACTCCGATCAACGGATTGTGGACGAAGTGATTAAAATTTTAAACAAATAAGATGAACATATACTTTGTCGGAGCCGGCGGAATCGGCATGGCCAATCTCGTGAGATACTATCTGCGCCACGGAGTCAGCGTGGCCGGATACGACCGCACGCCGTCGCAGCTCACCGATGAACTTGAGAAGGAGGGCGCAATCCTCACCTTCAAGGCCGACGAGAATGAGATCCCCGCCGGATTCCGCGACCCTGCGGAAACATTAGTAGTCTACACCCCGGCAGTGCCGGAATCAAATCCAATACTCCGCTATTTCCGCGAAAACGGTTTCGAAGTGGTGAAGAGAGCCGAACTGTTGGGACGTATCACCCGCGACACCGACGCCATCTGCGTGGCCGGTTCGCACGGAAAGACCACCACAAGTTCCATGATAGCCAACATACTGCGCGGTACGCAGATCGGATGCACTGCCTTTCTGGGAGGAATCCTCCGCAACACCGACAGCAATCTCGTCCTCAACGAGAAGTCGCGCATATCGGTGATAGAGGCGGACGAATACGACCGATCCTTCCACCGTCTTCATCCATGGATCGCTGTGGTGACATCCACAGACCCCGACCACCTCGACATCTACGGCGACGAGGCCGGCTATCTTGAGGGATTCGCGATATTCACCTCACTGATACGCCCCGGCGGCCGTCTGCTGATGCACACCGGCCTGAAAATGAAACCGAGGGTAAAGGATGGGGTAGAGGTATCAACCTACAGCGGAGGTCACGGCGGAGACTGGCATGCCGAGGACGTGCGTATCGGGAACGGAAACATAACCTTCACGCTCATAGGTCCCGACGGACTGCGCATCGAGAATCTCAGCCCGGGAGTGCCGGTGGAGATCAACGTCGACAACGCCGTCGCTGCCGCTGCCGCCGCCATCATGGCGGGAGCCACCGAGAAAGAGGTCCGTAAAGGTCTCGCGGAATTCCGCGGAGCCAAGCGCCGCTTCGAGATATGGCTCGACGGCTCCCAGAAAGAGGGTGGGGCCGTGCTTATCGACGACTATGCCCACAGCCCCAACGAGGTGCGGGCATCCATCCGCTCTGTAAAGAAACTATATCCCGACAAGAAACTCACAGTGATTTTCCAGCCTCACCTCTACACGAGGACACGCGATTTCGCTCCGGATTTCGCCGATGCTCTGTCGGAGGCCGATCAGGTGATAATGCCTGAGATATACCCGGCCCGCGAGCTTCCGATACCGGGAATCAGCTCCATGACTATTCTCGATCAGGTTAAAAACAGCGAAAAAACATTCTGCGAGCGAAAAGATTTGCTGAATCTGATAAAAAATAGTAACTTTGAGGTTTTAATGACGCTCGGAGCCGCCGACATCGACAGGCTGCTTCCCGACATCCGTGACATCCTGTCATGAAGACAACCGCCTGACGCTGATGAAAAGAGGACACACAATTGCGAAATGGACCGTTCTGGTGCTGTTGATAGCCTACACCACGGCAATGACCGTGTGGGCGCGGCACGAGGCGGCACGCCATGTGTGTACCGGCATAGAGGTGGAGGTCACCGGGGAGTCCCGCATGAACGACATAGTCACCAAGGGGCTGCAGGAGGAGCTCCGCAGGTATCCCGGCAAGATCAAGGGAGCTCCATTGAACTCCATCAACACCCAGAACATCGAGAAGTACCTCGGTAAACTCAGCAACTTCGAGAGCGTGAACTGCATGCTTTCATCCGGGGGGATACTGAAGGTGAAGGTGAAGCCTCTGGTACCGGTGATGAGGGTTTTCGTCGGAGACAATTCCTACTACATCAACAAAGATGGCAAGCACATAGCCTCCAGCTCTGAATTCTTCACGGATGTTCCGGTGGTGACGGGTTCCTTCTCCAGGGAATTTCCCCCGACAGCGGTGCTTCCGCTCATACGCCACATCGAGAAAGACCCTTTCCTCAGGGACCTGACAAGCATGGTGGTGGCCCGCGACGCACGAAACCTCATCATAGTTCCGCGTGTGTTCGGGCATGTGGTCAACATGGGCGACACCTCCGACATCGCGGAGAAGAGCCGCGCCCTGTCGCTCTTCTACCGCAAGGTGATGCCCTACAAAGGCTGGCAGGAGTACGACACGATATCGGTAAAATTCCGCGACCAGATAGTGGCCACACGGCGCGACAAGACACGCCTGAACCATGGCGAGGAGTACATCGAGGAGACCGATCCGGAGGACGCAACGCTTCCCGAGAGCGTTGAGACCGATGCAGGAGAGGGAAACAGGGACCACGCCGGAGGGGACACACCGTCCGAAAACAAACAGCATAATACTCCCACAGAGGATTGAAGATATGAAAAAAGATAGATATGTCGCTGCGATCGAGATAAGCAGCTCCAAGATAATAGCCGTCGTGGGCAGAACGCGCGGCGCGGGCCAGCTCGAGATAATAGCCTCCGAGCAGGAGAAGAACAGCGAAAGCGTGCGTTATGGCATCATCAAGAATCTGGAAGAGACCTCTATGAGAATCGCACGTATCATAGAGCGTCTGGAGCGCAAGCCTTCGGTGGCTCCCCGCGAGATCACCGGCCTCTTCGTGGGCCTCTCGGGACGCTCGCTGCGCAGCATCAGCACCGAGGTGTCGATCAATCTTCCGGACGACACGGAAATCACCGAGGAGATTCTCGAACGCCTCAAGAACCAGGCTCTATCCACGGCCATCGACAGCTCGCTCGAAGTGGTCGACGCGGTGCCGAGGGTCTATGTTGTCGGAAAAATGGAGACCACCTCTCCCAAGGGAACTATCGGCAACAGCATCAGCGCTGTCTTCGACCTGATAGTATGCCGCCCGGAAATCCGCAAGAATCTGGAGCGTACCATCAGCGACAAAATAGGAGTGGACGTGAGCGGATATGTGGTGACAGCCCTATCCACCGCCCAGGTGATCCTCACTCCCGAAGAGAAGCGGCTCGGATGCATGCTCGTAGACATGGGGGCGGAGACCACCACTGTCAGCATCTACAAGGACGGTCATCTCGTCTATTTCGCAATACTGCCCCTCGGCGGCCGACACATCACCAATGATGTCGCCACCCTCAACTTCCTTGAGGACAAGGCTGAGGAAATCAAGATCTCGGTCGGCAACGCTATCGCCAGCGAGACGGTGTCCACCCTCAACATGAATGGCGTCAAGATGCAGGATGTGTCCAACCTCATAGTGGCTCGCGCCGAGGAGATAGTGGTCAACGTGATGGAGCAGATCACCTACGCCGGGCTCAAGGAAAGTTCACTGCCGCGCGGTCTTGTGGTGATTGGAGGCGGCTCCAGGCTCAACGGCATGATAGAGCTGCTCGAACAGCTCACGGGGCTTCCCGTAAGACGCGGTCAGCTCCCCTCCTACATTTCGGTAGAGGATACCAAGGCCCCTCTTTCCGAGATGGTGGAGGTAGCGAGCGTGCTTTATTCCGGAGCGATGAACACCGAAACAGAATGCCTCGAGGCTCCCGGCACCGAGGACCTGCCGGCCACCGGCACAGGCAACGAACCTATCGATACCGTCGAGGAGAAACCTGAGTCCAAGCCGAAACGCAAGGGACCGTCGCTCTTCGGAAAACTCAAGGAAAAACTATACGGAATGGTCACCGGCGACACGGAGGACAACTCCGACATAATATGAAACGATGACTCTCAAACTGTGACAATATGGACAACGACATATACAACAAAGACATAACCGACGGATCGAGCTTCGTAGGAACCGACGACGGCGCCATCATCAAGGTGATCGGCATCGGAGGTGGCGGCGGCAACGCCGTCAACTACATGTTCAAGCAGAAGATACCGCACATCAATTTCGTGGTGTGCAACACTGACCGTCAGGCCCTCAACATGTCGCCGGTGCCCAACCAGCTTCTTCTCGGCAAGGAGGTGACCAAAGGACGCGGAGCAGGCAACAAGCCGGCCGTGGGACGCCAGTGCGCCGAGGCGAGCGTCGACGACATACGCTCCATTTTCGACGATGAGACCGAGATGGTGTTCATCACCGCCGGAATGGGTGGCGGCACGGGCACCGGAGCCGCACCCGTGGTGGCACAGATAGCCAAGGAATGCGGCATGCTCACCATCGGCATCGTGACCGTGCCTTTCAAGTTCGAGGGCGACAAGAAGATTCTCATGGCCCTCGAGGGTGCCGCGGAGATGAGGAAGCATGTCGACGCACTGCTCATCATCAACAACGAAAACCTCATCGAGCTGTACGAGGACTATAATTTCTTCAACGCGTTCAGCAAGGCCGACGACACCCTGGCCAACGCCGCCCGGAGCATCTCGGAGATCATCTCCGAACCGTGCTACGTCAACGTCGACTTCCAGGACGTGAAGACCACGCTGAAGGACAGCGGTTCGGCCATCATCGCCACCGCCACCGGCGAGGGTGAGAACCGTGTGACCAACGCGATCCAGAACGCGCTCCACTCTCCGCTGATGAAGGCCCACGACATCTATTCCTCCAAAAGGCTTCTCATCAAGTTCATGTGCTCCAAGGACTCTAAAAACCCCATCAAGTCGAAGGAGATGGCCGAGATCCACAATTTCCTGACCTCGAAGCTTCCCCCGACGATTGAAGTGAAGTGGGGCATAGGCGATGACCCCACGCTGGAGGACAAGATCAAGGTCACCATCCTCGCCTCAGGTTTCGACGTGACCATCCGCGAGAAGGATGAGAAGAACAAGAAGGGGATGATCGACTTCCCCGGCAGCCCCGCCGCAGAACGCGCCGGAGCAGCCGACAAGGAGGAAGACACTCCAAGCGTCACGCAGGAGGACATCGCCGCCGTCTATGGCCGCGAGAAGGTGAAGGAATGGAAGATGGCTTCCATCAAGCAGAAATACGTGGTACTGAAGCCTTCGCAGTTCGACGATCATGAGACCATCATGCTTCTCGAGCGAGTCCCGGCCTACAACCGCGACATCCGCTTCAACCAGCAGCTCGAACACCTTGACTCGGCGGAGCCGGAGAAACCGGCCGCCAGACCCGACGACACCAACGGAGGGACAGTGATATCGTTTTAATAAACCAATTCAAGAATATCCGCAAGTAAGACAGACACCTGCAAGATGGAAAATAAATTTTCAATGGTTGCCAAGACCTTCCAGGGCCTTGAGGACGTGCTCCGGGACGAGCTTATTTCCCTCGGCGCGGAAAACGTGGAGATGGGACGCCGCATGGTCAGCTTCGAGGGAGACCTCGAGATGATGTACAAGGCCAACCTGTGTTGCCGCACGGCCCTCAGGATTCTCAAGCCCATCGAGAAGTTCACCGCCTACGACCCCGACGAACTCTATGACATAGTCCGCGAGATCGACTGGCGTAAATACATGACTCCTGATACCACGTTCGCCATCGATTCTACTGTGAACAGCGAGGACTTCACCCATTCCAAATTCGTCACATACAGAGTGAAGGACGGAATCGTGGACCATTTCAACGACACGGAGGGGCGCCGACCCTCGATATGCGTGTCGGGCGCCGACCTTCTCTTCAACGTCCACATAGACCACAACCGTGTCACCATCTCGCTGGACTCGAGCGGGGAGCCGCTTTCCAAACGCGGTTACCGTCAGGAGCAGACCGAGGCCCCCATCAACGAAGTGCTCGCTGCCGGCATAATCATGAAGACCGGATGGAGGGGAGACTGCGACTTCGCCGACCCCATGTGCGGCTCGGGCACATTCCTCGTGGAGGCCGCCCTCATCGCAGCCAACATCAATCCTGGTATCTTCCGCCAGAAATTCGCATTCGAGAAGTGGCCCGATTTCGACAAGGACCTCTTCGAGGAACTCTATAACGACGACAGTGCCGAACGTGAGTTCGCGTTCAAGATCTACGGCGGCGATATCGATCCCGAAGCCGTGGCTATAGCCCGCCGCAACATCAAGGCCGCTCAGGTCGACGACATGGTGGAGCTCACCTGCCGCCCTATGGCCGACTGGACAGACAATTCCGACAACGGCGTTCTCGTGATGAATCCTCCATACGGACGCCGTCTGCGCCCCGACGACATGGTGGAGCTTTTCCGTGGCATAGGCACCTGCCTCAAGCAGAATTTCCAGGGTTGGAACGCATGGATCATAGGCCCGGACAATGACGACTTCTCAAACATAGGTCTAAAGCCTTCGCTGAAGATTCCTTTGCTTAACGGCAGCATCGAGTGCTCGCTGCGGGAGTTCGTGCTTTTCGACGGAGCCTACAATGATTTCCGTGCAGCAGGAGGGAAAGTCAGCTTCTACGACGAGGAGGAGGAAGAGAACCGCCGTCCCCGCAAGATGAAACGCATCTCCGACGATGAATGGCGCAGCGAGACCAAGAAATTCGGCGCCCATCAGAAGGACCGCCGTTACGACAAGAAAAAGCCTTTCAAGCGCGAGGACCGCACCGAGAGCCGAAACTATGGCCAGCGCGACCGCCGCGACTACGAGCCCCGCGACGAGCGCCATGAATTCAAGCCCCGCGATGAGCGCCGCGAATTCAAACCGCGTGACGACAGGCGCGAATTCAAGCCCCGCGGTGACCGCAGGCAAGATGACCGACGCCGCGAAGCAAAGGTCATAAAGCCTCAGGGTCCGAGAATATCCGCCGACAAGGAACAGATCATCTCACCGGTCCATTTCCGCTCACGTAAGAAGAAATATTCCGACGGAGAAGATTGATGGGTATCCGGGAGACAATGGGTAAGGCAGGGTTCACCGGCGCAATCGCCGCCGCGATCCTGATGAGCGCGACCGCCTTTCTGGCGGGCGCGCCCGTACCATTACAGGGTGGCTCCGGCTTATGCCTTCCGTCGCCCGACGCCTGGAATATCCTCACGCCATTCTCATGGGCCCTCAATCTCCTGCTCATGCTCGGCATCGTAGGCTCGGTCTATATCCTCAACAAGAACTACGCGTTTGTCCCCGGAAACGACATGGCCCTTCCGGGACTTCTCGCCATAATGTCCATGAGCTGTCCCTGGGTGGCCGGTCCCCTGAATTCATCCACGATACTCCTTGCGGCCAACGTTGCCAGCCTGTCGATAGTCTTCTCCTGCTTCAAGCAGCGGAACGCCACTCAGGAACTGTTCGCCATAGCCACCATCCTGTCGCTCGGATCCATGGTGCAATATGCCTTCATCTTTATGATTCCGGCATATATCGCCATCGCCGCCACGCTGAAATGCTTCCACTTCAAGGAGGTCATCGCATTCCTACTCGGTCTCATCGCTCCATACTGGGTAGGCATAGGCCTCGGCATTATTCCATTGACGGCATTCTCCATGCCCGCCATTTCGGGCCTGTTTCCCGGCGCGGAGGCACCGCAGTCCATACTCGCCGGTCTTACGGCATGCGCCGTGACCGCTTTGGGAGCCCTCGTGGCCGGTCTCTACAACTCTGTGAAACTGTATGCCGGGAACTCGCAGCGGCGGCTCTATAACGTCAGCATCAACATCCTTGGCGTGCTTTGCGCCTTCTGCATAGTGATTGATTTCGGGAACATGCCGGCCTATATCGGCACCCTCTATCTCGCCGCGGCTGTCCAGTTCGCCAATATATTCGCCCTCCACAACGTCAGGCGCGGCTCATGGTGGCTGGCAGGAATCTGCACGCTTTATGCCGCCGCGTTCGTACTGACAGAAATACAATTCTTCTGACCATGAAAATAGTTATCGACGATAATATACCGTACATCAAAGGCCGTCTCGAACCGGTGGCCGAAACCCTTTATGTCGACCAGTTCGGATTCACCCCTGAGAATGTCCGCGACGCCGACGCCATCGTGATCCGCACCCGAACCCGCTGCGACGAGGCTCTGCTCGGCAACAGCAATGTCCGGCTCATAGCCACAGCCACCATCGGCATGGACCAGATTGACATACCCTGGTGCAGGGAGCATAACATATCTGTCAACAATGCTCCGGGCTGCAACGCTCCCGGCGTGGCCCAGTATGTGTGGAGCGTGCTTCTGCGTGAAGGGTTCGACCCGAAGCTCCACACTCTCGGAGTGGTAGGCCGCGGCAATGTCGGCGGAATTATCGCGGACTGGGGACGTCTGCTCGGCGCAAGGGTAGTGGTCAGCGACCCTCCGAGGCAACGGGCAGGAATTGAAGATGACTATATGCCTCTCGACAGACTCATGGCCGAATGCGATGCCGTCACCCTGCACACTCCGCTGACGCGGACAGGAGAAGACCCGACATACCATCTGGTCAACGCGGCGATGCTCTCAAGCATGAAACCCGGAGCCCTGCTGGTGAACGCCGCCCGGGGACCGGTGGTAGACTCCGCCGCGCTTCTCGAAGAATTGCGCACGGGGCGTATCCGCGCCGTTCTCGACACATGGGAGGGAGAGCCGGTAATAGACCGCGAGCTTCTCTCACTGACCGATTACGGAACATTCCACATCGCCGGCTATTCCAGCGAGGGAAAGCAGAGAGCCACCAGAATGGCACTCGAGGCTCTGGAAAGGGGATTGGGCATAACAGTGGACAAAAGCGCCCTGGAGGGCGTCTATCGGGCTCCTCGGGCCATTTCGGCCGAGGGCATCCTCGCATCGTATGATCCGAAAGATGACAGCGACGCACTCAGAGCCGCTCCGGACCAGTTCGACACACTCCGCAGAAATTACAACTACCGCCCGGAATACCGCCCCGAAACCGATCCGGCAGTCTCCGACTAATCCCCGTTGCAGCGCATGAACTATTCGAAGAGATTCTATGTGGTCTGGACGGGAAGGCATCCCGGCGTATACGACAACATCGACGATGCCATGGAACAGGTGGACGATTATCCCGGAGCGTCCTTCAAGAGCTATGCGAGTGCGGAGGAGGCCACCGATGCCTACCGCAAAGGCACTGCCCGCAACGACCGCAACGACATCGGGGCGCTTCTGCTGAACGCTCAGAGGCAGAATATTCCGCAGGGCGGCAAGCCGGACTATATGCAGTTCCCGGAGATAGACCTCAACGGCTGGGCCGTCGACGCTGCGTGCGCCGGAAATCCCGGAAGGATGGAATACAGAGGCGTGGAACTGATGACCGGGCGTGAGATCTTCCGTGTCGGTCCCTTCGACAAGTCCACCAACAATATCGGCGAATTCCTCGCCATAGTCCACGCACTCGCCCTGATGGCAAGCCGCGGCGAACGCCACACCATCTACTCCGACTCGGTGACGGGTATGTCGTGGGTACGCAACCGCAAGGTGAAGACACAGCTCAAACGCGAGGCATCTACAGAGAAAAGTTTCCAGATGATGGAACGTGCGCTCTCCTGGCTTAACACGCATTCCTACGATGTGAAGATCCGCAAATGGGACACAGACCGATGGGGAGAGGTTCCGGCGGATTTCGGCCGCAAATAAGCCGATGAAAGAGGAAATCAGGAAAATATTGCTTGACGCGGGAGCCTGCGCCGTAGGTTTCGCCAAAGCCGGGGAAGTGGATTCCGGAGAATGGAGCCGTTTCGAATCATGGCTCATGCAAGGGAGACATGCCGAGATGGAATACATGAGGAACCACGCCGCGATCCGTCGTGATCCGCGTCTGCTTCTCGACGGAGCACACACAGTGATCTCCATTGCTTTCAATTATCGTGGAGAATCCACTCCCCGCTCACCGATAGCGGCCTACGCACTCGTGGATGATTACCATGATGTGCTCCGCAATCTGTTGAGACAGTGCCTGGAACACTTCCCGAAAGAGGCGGGATACAGAATCTGCATTGATTCAGCGCCGATTCTGGAACGCTACTGGGCCCGCAAGGCAGGCATCGGCATCATCGGCGACAACGGCGCGCTGATAGTACCCGGAGCGGGCAGCATGGTGTTTCTCGCAGAGATAATCACCACTCTGGAATTAGAGCCTGACATGGAATGGACCCGCGGATGCGGCTCCTGCGGAGCCTGTCGCCGCTCATGCCCTACCGGAGCGCTTTCATTTTCAGGCGATGCCATAGACTGCAACCGCTGTCTCAGCTATCTCACTATAGAACACCGAGGGGACTGGACAGAACAGGTTCATCTTGACGCGCTCACAGCAGCGTCCTCCAAAGGAAGGACTCCTCTCTTCGGCTGCGACCGCTGCCTCGCCGTCTGTCCCCACAACAGAGGCAAAGTCCGGGCAGCTACCATTCCCGGGCTATCTCCGCGAAAAGAGATTCTCGCCATCACCCCGGAAGATATCCTTTCGATGGAACAGAGTGACTTTTCCACCACTTTCCGCCGCTCCCCGATAAAACGCGGGCGTTTCGACGGCTTGCGCCGGAACGCCCGTATGCTTACTGAAAAATCGAATTGACGCTGTCAGTCCCGATACCTGAGATCGCTATTTCTTTCCCCGCAGGGTCTCGTAGTAACGGTTCAGGACCTCATGGGCCGCGGTGAAAGAGCTCTGCTCGTTGTTGAGCACACGCAGCTCCTTCTGCTCGAGGAGGGCGCGGATCTCGGGCCTGCTGTAGAAATCATGGCGCAGCTGCTCGTCGATGGTCTCCATCATCCAGTATTTCTCCTGCTCGTTACGCTTCTGGCGGAAATAGCCCGTCCCTTTCACGTATTCGAAGTATCGGTCAATCATATCCCATACCTTGTCGATGTTGAGCTCGAAATAACCGCTGTAGGTGAGCACTTCGGGACGCCAGCGGCTCGGCGTGGGAGGGAAGAGCTGGAGGGCGTTGCGGAACTGCGCGGCGGCGAGGTTCGCTCGGTCGATGTTGTCGCCGTCGGCCTTGTTGATGACTATGCCGTCGGCCATCTCCATGATGCCGCGCTTGATTCCCTGAAGCTCGTCACCGGTTCCGGCCAACTGTATCAGCAGGAAGAAATCCACCATCGAATGGACGGCCGTCTCGCTCTGGCCGACACCTACGGTCTCCACGAAGATATTGTTGTAGCCGGCCGCCTCGCAGAGCACTATGGTCTCGCGTGTCTTGCGGGCCACGCCGCCGAGGGAGCCTGCCGAGGGGGAAGGGCGGATGAACGCGTCGGGATGCTGCGAGAGCTTCTCCATGCGAGTCTTGTCGCCGAGAATCGAGCCTCGCGTACGCTCGCTGCTCGGGTCGATGGCAAGCACGGCGAGTTTTCCGCCATCCTTGAGCACATGCAGGCCGAACACATCTATTGATGTGGACTTACCCGCACCCGGCACGCCCGTGATGCCGATACGGCGGGAATTCCCCGAATAGGGAAGGCATTTCTCAATCACTTCCTGCGCTATGGCCTGGTGTTCTTCGGCCGTGCTCTCCACAAGCGTCACAGCGCGTCCGAGCACGCTGACGTCACCCTTGAGGATACCTTCCACATATTCGGCTGCGGTAAGGCGGCGAGGGCGCGTGGCGCGCCTCTGACGGTACGGATTCACTATCGGTTGCGAGGTTACTCCGGAATTCACCTGGAGTCCCTTGTAAGCATTGTCGTTTTCCGGATGTTCCATGGTTATATGGTGATAAGGCTGTTTCTGATTTTATTTTTAAGTTAGACCCATCGGGATTATTGGAGTTCGCCGGCTACGGCGATCTCCTTTACCGGTGTCACCGGGTCATCTGATATGATTTTGACTGGAATTCGGAAAGGTCCCGAAGGCAGGTCGCGCGTGTCGAGCTCAAGGCTGATACGCACGCTCTTGCCTGGCTTTATCTCCTTGGGGAGGCGGCTGCATTTCACAGCCACCCTCTCCGAATAAATCTTCTTTATCTTGAGCGGGGAACCACCATCGTTGAGGACAGCGAACCCTACAGGCTGCGCTTCATCACGACCGATGATGCCAAGGTCCACGGGGTCAGGCGCCGGAAAACAACGCGGAGCGGCTCTGAGTTCCTTACCCGACAAAGGCTTCGCGGCCGGCAGGACTGTGGCGCGCAACGGCACTGTCACACCCCCCGCTTCGGGCCGCGTGCAGTCGGCCCTGAAGGTTATGGGTATCTCCACCGGACCGTATTCTCCCAACGCTCCTGCCTTGAAATACACTACGAACGTAGCGAGGTCGCCCGGACCGAGTTTCTGTTGGGAACACTCTATCCGGAGGGCGCTCGATTCGCTTGTGGCCACGGGAGTGATGGTGTCGGTGGTCTGGTTATACGCCTTGATGAAATAGCCGGGCGTATGTGTGTCGGTGACGTTGCCCCCCATGATGACGGAATCAGAAAGGCGCAGCGGACCCGCCTTCACAGGATAGAACAGATCAAGAGATTCCGGTGCTCCGAGCACGTTTCCACGGATGATGATCACATGCTCGGTACCATCGCTGAGCCAGACCTTGATCGACTTCTCGAACCGGCCGGGACGTCCCGCCGGATCGTAGGTGTAAGCGATGGAAAGCGTGTCGCCTGGAGCCGTTTCCGTTTCCGGAAACTCCACTCCGGTACAGCCGCAGGAAGGACGCGCGTCAATTACCGATATCGGTTCCGGGCCGGTATTGACAAAGCGCGACACACCCGTCTGCGGCCCGAGAATCTCCTTCATCAGTCCGAAGTCATGGTTCTTCTCAATCCAGCGAATCTCGGCACTCAGCGAAAGGCTGCCGATAAACAACAGCAATCCGGCAGAAATCGCTCCGGCGAGCCGCTTAAGGAGCTGTTTTCTCATTTTTTCTTATTAGGATTTACGACACCCTTGATCTTGAGATAGACACGCTTGGTCTTGCCGTTGGTCTTGACGGTCACGGTCTTGGAGAATCCTCCCGGACGGCCGAGGGGGTTATAGGTGACCTTAACCACCCCTTTCTTTCCGGGGGCGATAGGATTCTGCGGATACTCAGGCGTGGTACAGCCGCACTCCGCCGTGACATCCTTGATCACGAGATTGGCGTTGCCAGTGTTGACGAACTCAAACGTGTGGCTGACTTTACCGCCACGCTCAGGCACGGTGCCGAAATCGTAAGTAACTTCCTTAAAAGAGATGTCCGCGTTCTGCTTTTTGCGGGCATAGAGGCTCACCGGCGCGACAAGCGCCAGCGCCATTATCACGAATATAATGCGTCTCATAATTTTCGCCATTAATGACAATATTCTGCAAATATAACGCTAAAGAGCGAATTTCATTCAATCCAACCCGACAAATTTCGCCCCCGCCCCGAAAAAAGGGCTCGCTGAAGCTCTCAAAAAAAGCTGGAAGGGCTCGCTGAAGCTCGCCGCAAAGCCGGGAAGGGCTCGCTGAAGCTCCCCCCTTAAACAAAAACCGGACGAAAAAGGCAAGAGCTCTTGCAAAACTTGCAGAAAAAGCTTACCTTTGCCAAAGCAAGCCTCCAAAAGCTCGGCAGCGGAGCGAAGGCAGCCCCCGCAGCCCGGCAGCGAAGCCGGCGGTCTTGGCGAGAGGCTTGAGTGAGAGTTAAAATTTTTGTTTAAGCGGCGAGCTTTAGCGAGTCGGCCGTTGGTATTCCGCTGCCAAGCTTCTTTCGCGAGCAGCCACCCCGGCGTCTTTGGCGAGCCTTTTTTCTCTTTTTCTCTTTTTCGCTTATGGGCAGAGACTGGACCGGCAACAGCCGGGCGCCGTGGCAGGATTATTGCTCGCGCCAAATCTATCACATCACTCTGCTCAAGCGGGCCGATGTTCCGAGCTTCGGCTCCTTAGCCGGCGATTGGCGCATCGCCCCCGGCTCTCCCGGCAGCTCTTACATCAAAGCTTCGCCTCTCGGCAAAGCTATCAAGAATTGTCTCCGCGAAATCGCCGCCATCCATCCTGCACTGCGCGTCCTGCAGTATGCCCTCATGCCGGACCATCTGCATATCCTCCTGTCGGTGGAAAGTCGTCTCGATGAAATCCTCGGCAGAAAGCTCGCTTTCTTCAAAGTGACGGTCAACAATCGGACCGGTCTTCCCCGTGTGTTCGACAAAGGCTTCAACGACCAGATTCTCACCTCTACCCGCAATCTCAACACCATCTACCGCTACCTGCGCGAAAATCCGCGCCGTCTTGCCGTCCGCTTCGCGAATCCCGGATTCTTCGAGCGCCGCACCAACATCAGCATCGGCGACCTCGACTGTCAGGCCTACGGCAATCTCCAGCTTCTTGACAACCCCTTCAAGGATGCCGTGGTGGTACACCGTGCCGACTCAGCAGAGAAGCGGGAAGAAAACCGGCAGATCTGGCTCCACACAGCTGCCAACGGCGGCGTGCTTGTATCGCCCTTCGTCTCCGCGCATGAAAAAGCCATCCGCCGCGAGGCCGAAAGCCTCGGCGGCAGGATAATACTCCTGACCAACGAACCATTGAAAGAGCGCGAAAAACCGGCCGCGCACGACTTCGCCCTCTGCAGCGAAGGCCGCTGCCTGATAATAGCTCCGACAGAGCCTCTCCCTTTCGGCCGCCAGTCATGCCTGAAGCTGAATTCCCTCGCCGCCAAAATCTGCCGCCCTAACCCCGGCAAGCTATAAAAAAGCCTTGCGCAAGCTCGGTTTCCATCAGTCTGCGCGAGTCCTATCAGTCTGCGCGAGCCCAGATTTTGTCTAAGCGGCGAGCTTCAGCGAGTCGGCCGTTACTTTCTTTTCAGGCCGGGAAGGGGGATGTGCTCGGCGTTGATTACTATGCCGAGGTAGACGCAGAGGAGGAGGATGCGGGTCAGATAGGTGAGCCAGGTTGCGAAGATGGTGCCTATCCATTCGCCGGCGGCGAAGAGCAGGGCGGCGAAAAGGACATAGAGGAGGATGCGGCCGGTCTGATAGGGGAGAGGATAGTATTTCTTACCGAGGAAATAGCTGACGGCCATTACTATGAAATAGCTTGACAATGCGGCCCAGGCGGAGCCTATGTATCCGTCGGGGATACCTATCGCCGGGACGAACCATACGTTGAATCCGAACATCAGCGCGAAGCAAAGCAGCGAGAGGTACATCCCCCAGCGCGTGCGGTCGGTCAGTTTGTACCAGAGCGAGAGGTTGAAGAAGACTCCGAAGCATAGTTCGGCGGCCATCATGATGGGCACGACCTTGAGTCCGGGCCAGTATGAGGGAGAGACGAAATACTTGAGAAGCGGCAGGAAGTACATCACCGCCAGGAAGATGAAGAGTCCGAATATCACGAAGTATTTCATGGCGTCGCAGTATGCCTTGCTGCGGTCTTCACCCTCTCCGCGCGCACGGGCGAAGATGAAAGGCTCGTATGCGTAGCGGAACGCCTGCGTGAACATCACCATCACTATAGCTATCTTGATATTGGCGCCGTAGATTCCCACCATGGAGCGGGCAGCCTGCTCCTCTCCCTTGAAAAGGTAAGGGATAAGGATCTGACCCATATTCTGGCTGAGGATGCCGGCCACTCCGAGCACAAGCAGCGGCCAGCTGTAGGAGAGCATGCGGCGCAGCAGCGCGGTGTCGAACCGCACGCGGCGTCCGGTCAGCTCCGGCAGCAGGCACAGAAGCACCACTACCGAGGAGATGAGGTTTGCCAGAAATATCCAGCCGATGCCAAATCCGGAACCGCCGATCGGCTCGTAGAACCAGGATACAAGCGCCGGAACCGATTTCATCAAAGCCGGACATGCGAGGAGGAAGAGAAGGTTAAGACCTATGTTCAGCCCGACGTTAAGCAGTTTTATTCCGGCGAAACGGAAGGCTTTGTTCCGGTACCGGAGATATGCGAAAGGGATGTTGGAAAAGGCGTCGATGGCCACGGTGATGCCGAGCAGCCATACGTATACCGGATGGCCGGGCAGGAGGAGCAACCGCGACACCGGACCGATAAACACGCTTATCAGCAGCATGAAGAGAAGCGAGGTGAATCCCACCGACACCAAAGAGGTGGTATAGACACGCTCCGGATCGGGCTCTTTGTTGGCATACCGGAAGAAGCCGGTCTCCATACCGTAATTCAGTATCACGAGAGCGACTGCCGTGAAGGAATACAGGTAGCTTACTATTCCATACTCCTCGGTAGGGAACATCCATACGTACAGCGGAACGAGACACCAGTTCAGAAACCGCCCGATAATGGAGCTTAAGCCGTAAACGGCTGTATCTTTTGCCAAAGATTTGATTCCGGACATTGTTCTAAGTCAGAAGTATTGGTTATGAGGTAGTGAAAGGAGGACATGGAATGCGGCGTATCCCGGATGTCTCATTCGTCGAAGAGGGAGGACTGGAGAGGGGTGATGCGGCGGTTCAGATGCTCGTAGGCCTTTTCGGTCACCTCGCGTCCGCGCGGCGTACGCTTGAGGAAGCCTTCCTTGATGAGGAAAGGCTCATAGACCTCCTCGATGGTGCCGGCATCCTCGCCGATGGCTGTGCCGATGGTGGTGAGTCCGACCGGCCCTCCTTTGAACTTGTCGATGATAGTGATGAGGATTCTGTTGTCGATCTCGTCGAGTCCATAGCGGTCTATATTCAAGGCCTCGAGGGCATGGCGGGCTATGGGGAGGTCGATGCTGCCGGACCCCTTGACCTGCGCGAAGTCCCTGACGCGCCGCAGCAGCGCGTTGGCGATACGTGGAGTGCCTCGGCTTCGGAGCGCGATCTCAAGCGCTGCATCCTCGCTGATGCTGATGCGCAGCAGTGCCGCTGAGCGCTTGACGATATTCTGCAGCAGCTGATGGTCGTAGTATTCCAGATGGCATTTGATTCCGAAACGTGCGCGGAGAGGAGCCGTCAGATTGCCGGAGCGGGTGGTGGCGCCGATGAGAGTGAACGGGGATAGCGAGAGCTGGACGCTCTTGGCTCCCGGACCCTTGTCGAGAAGGATATCGATGCGGTAGTCCTCCATGGCGGAATATAGATATTCCTCCACCACGGGATGAAGCCGGTGGATCTCGTCGATGAACAGAACGTCGTTCGGCTCGAGACTCATGAGGATTCCCGCAAGATCGCCGGGTTTGTCGAGCACGGGTCCGGAAGTGGTCTTGAACCCTACGCCGAGTTCATTGGCTATGATGTTGGAAAGAGTGGTCTTGCCCAGCCCCGGAGGGCCATGGAGCAGGGTGTGGTCGAGCGATTCGCCGCGCATTCTGGCGGCCTGCACGAATACCCGGAGATTCTCCACAATCTTGTCCTGGCCGGTGAAATCGTCGAAGCGGAGCGGACGCAATGCCCGCTCGATATCGTTTTCCACGCCGTCGGGACGCCCTCCGCGTCCCCTGATGTCAATATCCTCTGCCATATTGACTGCAAATATAGCCATTTTTTGCCGAATAACCGTGGTTTATGTCACTCAAAATTCATTTGTAGCAGTGAGCGGCAATAAAAAGCGGGAGATCGGACACAGAGTCCTCACTCCCGCGACATCAAGGTTACGAAAAGGTGATGTAAAATCAATAGTAACCTGAGAATTAGAGCCGACATCAGAAACAAAGCGATCCTCAGCCGAGAAAAATGTCTCCGGATCCGTCGGGATTACAACTCCACACAATCTGTTCCCGTCGGAGCCGGAGCCATTGTTTTGGATAATTATCTCAACTCTGCCTTTGCTTGGCATCCGCGGCGTGGAATCTGGCGTGCACTCGCCCGGGGCTTGGCATCCGCTTGCTGAATCAGCGTGCTCTCGCTACGGCAGATATGATAATTCAGTTTGATTAAGCAATCTTTGTCTTTATAACCTTGTGCGTTATTTTTTAGTTCACGAAATTGCCCGTTTTAACATTTGGGTTTATTTTTCGTTGAGGGCCTCGAAATAACAGTCGGCCACCACAAGCCATTCCTCGGGAGTTCCCTCCCGGGTATAGCCATGCGTTTCAGCCGGTTTGCCGAAAGTCTCCTCTGCCACCGACGGGGTCAGGGTCACCACCGACGGAGGCACATCGACGCCCGGGGTATAGTAATGCCTTACGTTGAAACCCTCCGCCCCCTCTTCCATGGCGTAGAGCTCGCCCGCGTACAGATACAGTCCTGTCACGCGCACGGTACGTTCCTTTCCGTCGCGGGGGTCATCGATAACGATTTCTGGAATGTAGTGGAAACCTGTTTCAGCGATATTCCAGATAATAGCACCTATTTCGCGCTGCTGCATGTCCTCGGCAAGCCGGGATTTGGCCTTCGCCACAAGGGCGGCCACTTCTTTGGTGTCTTTCATAGCCTTGAATTGTATTTGTACAATAATAACAAAGCTATCTTTGAAAAGTTCTCAAATCCCTTCCCTCAAAAATGTCAGCGAAGGTATCTTAGTTTTTGCTCTCTTTGACCAGACCTCGCCAGAAGGCGGCGAGCTGCTTCCAGGGCAGAATCGAGGGTGCGCCCTGAATCGGCGCCACAGTGCGCCCGTTGAGTCTGACGGCGGCATAATTGCGTCCGCCGGCAGAGCGGAGGATGATTACCGCCAGATTCGCACCGAGCGGAGTGATTTCCTGCAGTTTCCATTCGTCGGCAAGATTGTCCCAGTTGAGAGGCAGCGCGAAACAGCCGGGCAGCCGCATCAGGGAGAAAAGAGGCAGCAGGGTCTCCGCATGTCCGAACCAGCCCTGCATAGCCGGTCCCTTATAACCGGGCGCGCATGCCTTGTCGGCGCTATCTATCATCGTTAGCAGCAACGGGGCTGACGCCGCTCCGGCCGATGAATTCAACGGCGAGATATTGTTGCGCAGATAGTGGAGCAGATTGGAGGCAAGCCAGCACTCGCGATACTCATCTACCGTCATGAAAGCCGTGGTGGGGGCAGGAAGTCCTGAGGCGCGGTTCGCCTGGATCACGCCGTATATCTGCATTGTGAGATGGCGGAGGCGCCGCTTATTGTTGGTGAAGTTGTCGCCGAGCAGACGCTGCGCGGGCTCTATCGGGACATGACGGTCGAGAAATTCATTATAGACCGGTTCCCAGTCGCCGCTCTTACGCCACGAGGCGTATGCGGTATCGGTCTCGAAGAAATACAGCAGAGGGGAGAACTGCCGCCCCGACGCCGCACAGAACTCCAGCGAATCGTTCAGGAACATCAGCTCATGGTTGAACTGATACATGGTCATCATCGCGCGGGGAACAAACGTCGACTTCGTGTCGACGTGCGACACCCCTTTTCGGAGAGCAGGGAAAAGTCCGGTCATCTGTCGGGCGAGTTCCTTCTCCTCGCGCACACCTTCCGGAGACAATGCTCCCCAGTTTCCCTCCGAATGGGTCCTTACTCCCTTGATATACTTATAGAAGGCCTTTGCCTCCCGGGTCATCTTTCCGGATTTGGCCCGATCATCAAGAAGCTTCTCCAGCTCGTCGATTTTCTTAGGTCCAGAGAGATACCTCGCACCGTGCCGGGCCACGTATGCCACGAAAACGGGACGCAGCGAGTCCGGCCACTGCGGCACGGGATCGCAGGCGGAGAAATCATACGGCATCATCGAACCGTCGAGATACGCAGGAAGCGTGTCAGGCTTCGGCGCGTCCCACGGAAGTGTGATCGCCGCATTGATGGCAAAAGCCACAAGTAGCGACAGGGCGAGGAAAAAGGACCTTGGTCTCATCTGATGCGTTAGATTACAGAAATCATCGACAGGGCTTCCGGTCAGAAGCGGATGCAGCGGTATATGGTCGTCGGGCTCTCGAGGACAAGCTTATTGCGGTCAAGCTGCAGGATCTTGAAAGTGACGTTGGCGGAGGGAATCCGGAACACCGCCAGATTCGCAGGCGTGTTGCCAACCTTGTCCGGGAAATCCATGCCGATCACATCGTCTCCTTTCTTATAGGATATAAGTGCGTTGAGCTGCGGGCCTCCGGCCGCGGACTCCTCACGGAACTGTGCCATCTCGAGCTGGATGGCGAGGAAATAATTCACGGGATGCTCCACCTGACCGGTGGCTATATCCTCCATGGTCTCGATGCGCCAGTTTCCATCGATCTTGCCGTTGTGGGTGGCCCTACGGCAGGAAAAGAGGGAGAAGATGGCCACCAATGATGCCGCCAGCAGGGCGACCGGTATTATAAATGAAATCCTTTTCATGTTTTTTCAATTTAGACCCCTTCCCGCGAAAGCGGGAGTCGGGATTATTTCTTTTTAGGAGCGAAGAGCCAGCCGGTCTTGGTGATCGCTATGCGCGCACCGTAGCTGTTGCCGATGATCGAGCCGGCGTCCATTCCGAAGGAGAGGGAACCTTCCCAGCCTTTGAGCTTGCCGGGATGCCATTTCACCTCGGCGAGGAGGCTGAAATTTTTCTCCACCTTGGGTGTTGGAGTACCCCATGCACCCCATGAGCGAAGCAGCGAGGCCTTGATTCTGTAGTCGACCTGAGGTGTGGGGGAACCCTTGAAGCCGAGATGATATGCTACGATGCGGTTGTGGTAGAAACGCATCACATGGTCCTTGTTATATATAGGAGAGATATAGAAAGGATTGCCGATGCCCATACCCCAGTTCTGCCAACCGCTGTAGATGTAATGGTTGAAATAGTTGTCACGCGACGATATCTGGACGTTGAGCGTCGGCACGTGGTCCCAGTATACCGGACCGGCCTGGTCCTTTGAATAGAGGAACTCTGCCACGATCTCCGAGACGAATCTGTTCTTGGGCAGACGTGCCTCCACTCCGTAAAGGCCATCCTTCCAGGGATAGTCGAAGAAGAGCATGGAATGATCCTCGAACATGTGCTGCCAATATGCCCGCACCATCCATCCGGCAGGGTCGTCCCAGCGGAGCGCGAAGCTCCAGTTTCCGAGCATGTTTCCTTCCACGTTGACCTGCTCCCCCGGATCGGTGTCGGCACCTCCCCCCATCGGGATGAGGGCCTTGAGCCATGCCTTGAGATAGGTGGGGTGGGGAGAGACGCGCGTGGAGCCATCCTTATATGTAAAATAGCTTGTGCCGCCGAACTCGGTCTCCATGTTGAGGCCTATCTCGCCGGTGAGCGGAAACTTGTCGGGATTACCGCCGCGCAGATAGCCGCCGCGCGAGCAGTAGAGTGTATTGAGGCTATAGGGAGAGCCGGGCGAGGGATGCACCCAGTCCTCGATCCAATGGGAGTCGGTGAACATGCCGTAGGCTATGTATCCCTTGACGGCGAACCAGCCCTTGCAGCCCCAGAAATCGGCGTAATCGAAAATACCGATTCGAACCTGTGGAATCGGACGGGCGTTGCCCGAATACACCAACGCACCCGAAGATAGGTCGGAATTGACTATCGGGTCCGGAATCACCTTCTGTCCGACAAGCAGATTGAGGCAACGGTATTTCACCTCGCCGTAGATCTGATGGGGAATGAATACGGAAGTATTTCTGAGGGCTACGGCGAGGTCGACGCCGGCACCCCATGAGAATCGTTTGTCACGGTCTATGTCGTGGAAGGCGCCGAGACGGAGCCAGCCGCTGTTGGGTTTCACCGAGGCGAGGCCGTGCATGTCGGAGGCGAACCAGAAAGGGTTATGGTCGCCGCCGCCGGCGTTCATCACCAGCTCGCCGTGGTAACGGATGGAATCGTTCCATTCGGCGCTGACTGCCGGGACCGAAGCGGAGAGAGCGACGGCGGCAGCAATTAAGGCTTTTCGAAATGAATGTTTCATCATAAATGTGGTTTTCGGCTGATTCGGCAAATGCCGCAGAATGGCCCGAGCGCATGTTCTGACAGGAAATCCACCCGGCAAAAACAGGGAAAGAGGCCAAATCAGCAAGCAAAGATAGCTAAATAATGGAGAAATAACGAAAAATAAGCAAAAAAATGTGAAAATTTTGGTCATAACAAAAAGAATTACTATTTTTGCAGTCGCAAAATGCGCGGAATCGCCAGCGATACCGGCAAATTGACCGTGGCCCATTCGTCTATCGGTTAGGACGAGAGATTTTCATTCTCTAAAGAGCAGTTCGACTCTGCTATGGGCTACTAATTTTCATAAACAGACAAAAAGTAATTTTTAGAAATGGCAAATCATAAATCGTCATTAAAAAGAATTCGCCAGTCGGAAAGCCGCAAGCTGGAGAACCGCTACTGGGCAAAAACAGCGCGTAACGCCGTACGTCGTATCCGTAAAATGACCGACAAGGAAGAGGCACAGGCAGCCTACAACAAAGTCAGCGCCCTCCTGCAGCGTCTGGGCCGCAAGAACATCATCTCCAAGAACAAGGCGGCAAACCTCTGCAGCAGTCTCGCACATCACATCAACAAAATTTAAAATAGTAATAATCCCTCGCATGGCGCCCGGAAAAGGAGTCAGCTCCGGCTCGCGGCGGCGACAGCGATCAGGATTTGTGTCGGTCCATTCGTCTATCGGTTAGGACGAGAGATTTTCATTCTCTAAAGAGCAGTTCGACTCTGCTATGGACTACTCCCCAAATCCATCCTATCCCCGAGGCCGGTGGTCAGATTCCTGATCCCGGCCTCACCTCTTTATATTAGGGTTTCCTTAGATTTTATGGTTTATAAGTACGATTATCTCGTGATTGGCTCCGGAATCGCAGGCATGAGCTTCGCGCTCAAGGCCGCCCGCCGGGGCAAACGCGTGGCCGTCATCTGCAAGACCACGCTCGAGGAGGCCAATACAGCACTCGCCCAGGGTGGCGTGGCCTCTGTCACCAACCTCAAGGTAGACAATTTCGACAAGCATATAGAGGATACCATGATTGCCGGCGACTGGCTCTCGGACCGCAAGGCGGTAGAGAAAGTGGTGCGCGGCGCTCCCGACCAGATCAGGGAACTGATAGGATGGGGCGTTGATTTCGACAAGAAGGAGGACGGCAGCTTCGACCTCCACCGCGAGGGTGGCCATTCCGAGTTCCGCATCCTCCATCACGCCGACAATACCGGCTTCGAGATTCAGGAAAGCCTGGTAAAGAGAATCCGCGACACGGAGAACATCGATGTCTTCGACCACCATTTCGCGGTGGAGATCATCACCCAGCACCATCTCGGCAAGATCGTGACGCGCCGCACACCGGACATCACCTGCTACGGATGCTACATCCTCAACGAGGAGACCGGCAAGATCGACACCTTCCTCGCCCGCGTCACCGTCATGGCCACCGGCGGTGTCGGAGCCGTCTACACCACCACCACCAACCCTCTGGTGGCTACAGGCGACGGCATCGCGATGGTATACCGCGCCAAAGGCACGGTCAAGGACATGGAGTTCATCCAGTTCCATCCCACCGCCCTCTATCATCCGGGCGACCGCCCCTCGTTCCTCATCACCGAGGCCATGCGCGGCTACGGCGCAGTGCTCCGCAACCTCGACGGCGAGGAGTTCATGCACAAGTACGACCCGCGCCTCTCGCTCGCCCCGCGCGACATCGTGGCCCGTGCCATCGACTCCGAGATGAAGCTCCACGGCACCGACCATGTCTTCCTCGACGTAACACACAAAGACCCCGAAGAGACCAAAAAGCATTTCCCCAACATCTACGAGAAGTGTCTCTCCCTCGGCATCGACATCACCAAGGACATGATTCCGGTGGCTCCCGCCGCCCATTACCTCTGCGGGGGAATCGCCGTCGACCTCAACGGCGAGAGCTCCATCAAGAGGCTCTACGCCGTGGGCGAATGCAGCCGCACCGGCCTTCATGGCGGAAACCGTCTTGCCAGCAACTCGCTGATCGAGGCTGTGGTCTACGCCGACGCCGCCGAGCGCCACGCTTCAGAGCATATCGGCGGCTATGACTTCCGTACAGACGTGCCCGAATGGAACGACGAAGGCACCTCCCACCCCGAGGAAATGGTGCTGATCACCCAGTCGGAAAAGGAGGTGAACCAGATAATGGGCTATTATGTTGGAATAGTACGCAGCGACCTTAGGCTGAAACGGGCGTGGAACCGTCTCGACATCCTCTATCAGGAGACCGAAGACCTGTTCCGCCGCTCCACTCCATCGCGTCAGCTCTGCGAGCTGCGCAACATCATCAACATCGGATATCTCGTGATGCGTCAGGCGCTCGAGCGCAAGGAAAGCCGCGGTCTCCACTATACCGTAGACTACCCTCATCCCTCTACCCCGGCCCCCTGCGCATCGGCTGAATCCGGCGCATCCCACTCATTATGAAGAAAAGACTATCGATAGCGGCCGCCGCAGCCGTAGCCCTTCTCACCACGGCATTCGCCGTAGGCGCACGGAAAAGCGACGACAACGCCGTGGCCAGGAATCTCGTGACGTTCAACAGCATCGTCAAGGAGCTGGAACTGAACTATGTGGACTCCATCAACCCCGACCGCAGCTTCAAGGAAGCCATAGGGGCGTTCCTCTCCACCGTGGACCCATACACCGAATATTACGATTCGGAAGAGCAGGAGGCGCTGGAGAAGATGACCACCGGCGAATACGGAGGCATCGGTTCGGTGATAATGGAGCGTGACGGCTCCACCTACGTGTCCTCGCCGATGGAGAACTCTCCGGCGGCCAAAGGCGGCATGCGTCCCGGCGACCGGATCATCCGCGTTGACTCCACCGACACCTCCCGCAAAGGTGTGCAGGAGGTGACCAAGCTGCTCCGCGGAGTCCCGGGCACTGAAGTGCATGTGCGCGTGATCCGTCCATGGAGCACCGATTCAATCATTGACTTCACTCTCGAGCGCGCCAAGCTCCAGGAGCCGAGCGTCCCCTATTACGGCGTGATAGACGGAGGCACCGGCTACATCCATCTGTCGTCGTTCATCGACAAATCGCCGGTAGCCGTCAGGTCCATCCTCGAACAGTTCAAGAAGAATCCGGAAGTGAAGAATGTGGTGCTCGACCTTCGGGGCAACGGCGGCGGACTGCTCGAAGCGGCAGTCGACATCGTCTCCAACTTCGTACCCAAAGGCACCGAAGTGGTGCGCACCCGCTACAAGAACGGCACCGAGAAGGTCTACAAGACCACCCGCACCCCGCTCTTCCCCGACATCCCGCTCGCCGTGCTTATCGACGGCGGCACGGCATCCTCGTCGGAGATCGTGGCCGGAGCCATCCAGGACCTCGACCGAGGCGTGCTCATCGGCACCCGCAGCTTCGGCAAGGGACTTGTGCAGACCACCCGTCCGCTCCCGTACTCCGGTCTGCTCAAAGTAACCGTGGCGAAGTACTACACTCCCTCGGGCCGACTCATCCAGGCCCTCGACTATGCCCACAGGAACGAGGACGGCTCCGTGGAGCGAGTCCCCGACAGCCTCACCCATGAATACAAGACTCTCCACGGACGCGTGATGCGCGACGGAGGAGGCCTCTCTCCCGACTCGGTGATAGACTGGGGGAAGATCAACCGTATCGTCTACAATGTGGTGCGCGACAACTGGGCCTTCGACTACGCCACCAAGTTCGCCGCCGAACATCCGCAGATCGCTCCTGCCGAGGAATTCGTCATCACCGACGAGATCTACGCAGACTTCAAGAAATCGATCGACCCGAACCGCTTCAAGTACGACAAGGTGATGGAGGAGGGGCTCAAGCAGCTCCGCGAGATCGCCGGCGAGGAGGGATACTCCAACGCGGAGACCGATTCGGTGTTCAACCGACTCGGAGAGCTGTTGGTGCATAATCTCGACAAGGACCTTGACACCAACCGCAAGAGCATCGAGCAGTATCTCGGAAGCGAAATCGTGGGTCGCTACTATTACGACCGCGGGCGTGTGGCATGGTCGCTCCGCGACGACAAAGCCCTCGATGCCGCTGAGGCAATCCTGAACGACCCGCAGAAATACAATTCCATATTGAATAAAAAGAAATAAGGAGGAAACAGGCGATGGAACTACGGGAAGCCGACAAGATATTCGCCGCGGGCGCCCGCACCGGCGCACTGGCCAAACTGCTCGGCGACAAGTCATGCCGCCGCATCTCTCTCGAGGGGCTCGCGGGCAGCGCTCCCTCCATGCTCTTCGCCGGAATGGAGCCATTGCCCCACCCGGCCGTTATAATAGCCGACGACATCACTGCCGCCGGCTATCTCTACAACGACCTCTGCCGCATCGCCGGCGACGACGCGGCCGGAATTTTCCCGAGCGGCTACCGCCGCGACATAAAGTACGGCCAGCAAGACCCTCCATCGCAGATACTGCGCACCGAGGTGCTCGACCGCCTCAAGGGCAAGACCCCGCCACGGTGGGTTGTTACATGCCCCGAAGCACTTGCCGAGAAAGTGGCCGATGCCGGGCACATTTCTGAAAACAGCCTGACGGTGACCGCCGGAAGCCGCATGAACATGTCGGACCTGGTGAAAAGACTGCTTGAATTGGGATTCAACACCACGGAGTATGTCTACGAGCCGGGACAGTTCGCCCGGCGCGGGTCGATCATCGATGTATGGTCGTTCGCCGGGGAACTTCCTTACCGCATCGACTTCTTCGACGACGAGATCGACTCCATCCGCGTGTTCAACGTGGAGACCCAGCTCAGCGAGCGCAAGATAGAGTCAGCCTCTCTGCTGCCGCCGTCGGTATCGGACACCGCTTCCGGAATCAGCCTGCTCGAGTTCATGGCCGACGATACGGTGCTGTTCTGCCAGTCCCCTTCGTTCGTGACCGAGCGCATCAAGGCCATCGCCGCCGAGACCTATTCCGAATCGGCCACCATAGCCGACGAGGGAGACCCCGATTCCATGAGCAAGGTGGTCGACGCCGAGGCGTTCACCCGCAGGATGCTCGGCATGAAGATAGTGAAGTTCGGCCCGTCGGAAGCCGGCGCGGTCTTTACCCCCGACGCCACCATGCGCTTCGAGTGCTCACCGCAGGTGCTCTATCACAAGAACTTCAACCTCATCTCGGAGAGTTTCACCAAATTCCTCTCCGAAGGATACCGCATACTCATCCTCTCCGACTCGGTCCACCAGACCGACCGTCTCCGCTCCATCTTCGAGGACCGCGGCGACAGGATCGAGTTCACACCCGTTGAGCATACCATCCACGAGGGATTCGTGGACCACGCCACCAAGACCTGCTTCTTCACCGACCATCAGATATTCGACCGTTTCCACAACTACAACCTGCGCTCCGACAAGGCGCGCGGCGGTAAGCTGGCACTCTCGCTCAGGGAACTTAACCAGATCGAGACCGGCGACTATATCGTACACATCGACCACGGTATAGGGCGCTTCGGAGGTCTGGTAAAGACCTCGGTCAACGGCACCCCGCAGGAGATGATCAAGCTCTATTACCAGAACAACGATCTGGTCCTGGTGAGCATCCATGCGCTCCACAAGCTCTCGAAATACCGAGGCAAGGAGGGCGTGCCGCCCAAGATAAGCAAGCTCGGCGGAGGCGCGTGGACCCGAATGAAAGAGAAGACAAAGGGGAAGATGAAGGATATCGCCCGCGACCTCATCCGACTCTACGCCGCCCGCAAGCAGGAGAAGGGCTTCGCCTTCTCGCCCGACTCCTATCTGCAGCATGAGCTCGAGGCATCGTTCATCTACGAGGACACGCCCGACCAGCTGAAGGCCACGCAGGCCGTGAAGGCCGACATGGAGTCGCCGCGTCCGATGGACCGACTTATCTGCGGCGACGTCGGTTTCGGCAAGACAGAGATCGCGGTGCGCGCCGCCTTCAAGGCCGCAGCCGACGGGAAACAGACCGCCGTGCTCGTCCCCACCACCGTGCTCGCCCTGCAGCATTACCACACATTCTCGGAGCGCCTCAAGGACCTGCCGGTGCGCGTGGAGTTCCTCTCGCGCGCCAAGAAGCCAAAGGAGGTGAAGCAGATACTCGCAGACCTCGAGGCCGGCAAGATCGACATCCTTGTCGGCACCCATAAGCTTATCGGCAAGACGGTAAAGTTCAAGGACCTCGGACTCCTCATAGTGGACGAGGAGCAGAAATTCGGTGTCTCCGTCAAGGAGAAGCTGAAGCAGATGAAGGTGAACGTAGACACTCTCACCATGAGCGCAACCCCCATACCGCGCACCCTGCAGTTCTCGCTCATGGGAGCCCGTGACCTCAGCTCGCTCAACACTCCGCCGGCCAACCGCCATCCTATCGTTACCAATGTCAGCACATTCGACGACGAGACCGTGGCCGAGGCCATCAACTTCGAGCTGAGCCGCAACGGTCAGGTCTTCTTTGTCTCCAACCGCATAGAGAACCTTACCGAGCTTGAGAACAAGATAAGGCGACTCGTGCCGGGCGCGAGAATCGTGACCGCACACGGCCAGATGGCTCCCGAGCGTCTGGAGCAGGCCATAATCGACTTCTCCAACCACGACTACGACATCCTTCTCTCCACCACAATAGTAGAGAACGGCATCGACATGCCCAACGTGAACACCATCCTTGTGAACAACGCGCAGAACTTCGGCCTCAGTGAGCTCCATCAGCTCCGCGGCCGCGTAGGCCGCAGCAACCGCAAGGCCTTCTGTTATCTCCTCGTGCCTCCCGGGCACCCGCTGACACCGATAGCGCGCAGGCGCCTGCAGGCCATCGAGAATTTCAGCGACCTCGGCAGCGGCATCCATATCGCCATGCAGGACCTCGACATCCGTGGGGCGGGAAACCTGCTCGGCGCCGAGCAGAGCGGTTTCATCGCCGACCTCGGCTACGAGGCCTACCAGCAGATCCTGCGCGAGTCGATGACGGAGCTCAAGACGGAGGAGTTCGCCGACACGTTCGCCGATGTCTCCGACGGCAACGACAGCGACGAATACGTCAACGACGTGGTGATAGAGAGCGACATGGAGCTGCGTCTCCCGCCGGAGTATGTCCCGCAGGAGAACGAGCGGATCATGCTCTACCGCCGACTCGACAATATGGAGCGTCCCGAGCAGGTTGAGGAATTCCGCGAGCAGCTGCGCGACCGCTTCGGAACCATCCCGGAGACCACCGAGCAGCTAATCCGCATAGTGCCGATGAGAATGGCCGCCAAACGACTCGGCATCGAGAGGATAGTGCTCCGCGGGGGAGAACTGCGCGCATTCTTCGTCAATGATGAAAACAAGGCATATTATCAGAGCAACGCCTTCGGGCGTGTTCTCTCATACGTGCAGAGCGACTTCCGTCGGTGCCGCTTCAAGGAGGCGAACGGAAAAAGGTCGGTGATAGTGGCCGGAATAGCCACAGTCACCGACGCATTGGAAGTGCTGACCAGGATGGAGGCGGGAAAACCCGCCTGACCCGTCCCGGATAATCTTATTTCTTCTTGAGTTCGTCCCGGATCTCGGTGAGAAGCTTCACCTCGGGCGAAGGCTCGGGTGCCGGAGCCGTCTCCTCCGCCTTCTTCTCCTTGTGCATGAACTTCACGGTGTAACGCAGGGCTATGAAGATACAGAGAGCCACGATGAAGAAATCCACCACATTCTGGATGAACAGGCCGTAGTTTACGGCCACTTCCTCGATTGCCACCGTGCCGTCGGCGCCTGTGGATGCCGGGGTGATCACCCACTTCAGGTTCTTGTATCCGTCTCCGCCTGTGATAACCGATACCAGAGGCATGATGATGTCGTTGACAAGAGATGAAACGATCTTGCCGAACGCGCCGCCGACGATCACACCGACAGCCATGTCAATGACATTGCCCTTAAGGGCGAATTCCTTGAAGTCTTGAATAAATTTTCCCATAAGTATGATATTTGTGCGTTATATTGCCCCACCGGGGAGCGAAAACAATAAATAATCCTATTAAATAAACGCACAAGTGATAAAAGTTGCTAATTGGGATAGAAAAATGCAAAAAAAATTGTAAATTTGCAATGTGAAACAGGCTGGAATCAATCCCAAGCCTGAAAAAAAACGTTATAACGTAGCAGACCGGAGTCGCGAAATACATTCTCCGGATTCAAATAGAGAGATGCATCAGTCGCAGACCGAGTTGTTTTAGAAATAATATTAACAAATCAAAATACAAATAACCCATTAATTAAAAGATATCAAGCAATGACAAAGATTGGTATTAACGGTTTCGGCCGTATCGGACGTTTCGTGTTCCGCGCCTCCACAAAGAGAGACGACATCGAGGTTGTGGCAATCAACGACCTTCTTCCCGTAGACTACATGGCCTACATGCTGAAGTATGACACAATGCACGGACGTTTCGACGGCACCGTTGACTACGATCTGGACCGCAGCGTCCTGATTGTAAACGGCAAGGAAATCCAGGTATCGGCTTGCCGCGACCCGAAGGAAATCGGCTGGGGTGCCAAAGGCGCCGAGTACGTGGTTGAATCCACCGGCCTCTTCCTGACAAAGGAGAAATCGCAGGGTCACATCGACGCCGGCGCCAAGTATGTGGTTATGTCCGCCCCCTCCAAGGACGACACCCCCATGTTCGTATGTGGAGTCAATGAGAAAAACTACGTGAAGGGCACACAGTTCGTATCGAACGCATCCTGCACCACCAACTGTCTCGCACCTATCGCAAAGGTCCTCAACGATAAGTTCGGTATCGTGGAAGGTCTGATGACCACCGTACACTCCACAACAGCCACCCAGAAGACCGTAGACGGTCCCTCCATGAAGGACTGGCGCGGAGGCCGTGCCGCATCAGGCAACATCATCCCCTCCACCACAGGCGCAGCAAAGGCAGTGGGCAAGGTGATTCCCGAGCTCAACGGTAAGCTCACCGGTATCTCGATGCGTGTCCCCACCCTCGACGTTTCCGTAGTTGACCTCACCTGCAACCTTGCAAAGCCCGCCACCAAGGAGGAGATCTGCAAGGCCATGAAAGAGGCTGCTGAAGGCGAACTCAAGGGCGTGCTCGGCTACACCGAGGATGCAGTGGTAAGCTCCGACTTCCTCGGCGACCCCCACACATCCATCTTCGACGCCAACGCCGGTGTTTACCTCACCGACAAGTTCGTGAAGGTGATCAGCTGGTATGACAATGAGATCGGCTACTCCAACAAGGTGCTCGACCTCATCGCACACATGGCGAAAGTTAACGGCTAATCCCCGCGACAAGAGAAATAAAAAAGGCGACCTTGCGGTCGCCTTTTTTATTTTCCTTACCTCTGCACGGGAATCAGGCATGGCATGTCAATGCTTGGGGAGCGATACCGGCAGGTTAAGCTTTATGTAAAGACAGTTGGGAATCATTCGCCAGAGACCCACCACGATGTTCCAGCGCCAGTCGATCACGGCCACGCGCCTCTTGCGCACGATGGCCTCGATGATGCGCGGCACCGCATAGTCAAGGGTCATCTCCAGCGGATATCTGTCGCCGGGGCGGAGCAGGGGAGTGTCGATCCAGCCTGGGCGGATGTCGGTGAAACGAATGCCGGCATCGGTGTTTTCCGACAGCTGCTCCAGCGCCACGAGCCATTTCTGGCATGCCGCCTTCGAAGCGGAGTATGCCGACAGTTTCGCTATGCCGTTGGTTCCTGCCACCGATGTGATTGCGGCTATCTGTCCGCGCACGCCGTTTCGGCGCATCCAGCGATAGGCTCCGCAGATGCAGCGTACGAAACCTACGGTATTTGTCTCGAATATCGCTGTCTCCATCTCCGGATCGAGCTCAGGATTCTCATAACCGATGCCTGAGACATGAAAATAGATGTCCATCCCGCCGGTGAGGGCTATGAGGTCTTCAAGACGCTGCACGGCATCGGGCTTGGTGACATCGATGCTCATATACTCAACAAAAGCGGGATACTTCTCCTTCAACGCCTCCAAGGGAGCCGTGTGGCGCGCGGCCAGACCAACCTTGACGCCGCGGCTCGCGAAAACCTCGGCGCAGCGGAACCCTATGCCCGACGACGCGCCCATGATTATGACTTTCTTCATGACTATCTTCATATTTTTTTATAAGTCCATACTTTTATAACGCTTTATTGTTATCTTTGTAGCAATAAGTAAACAGTAAACCGAAAAATAATATGAAACCGAAACTGGTAGTGTCAACAGGCGCGGGCATCAGCGCCGAAAGCGGTATCACCACATTCCGCGACGCGGGAGGCCTCTGGGAGAACTATCCCGTGATGCAGGTGGCTTCCGCCGATGGTTTCCGGCGCGACCCGGAACTCGTGCATGAATTCTACAACGCGCGCCGCCGCGACCTGCTGAAAGCGAAGCCGAACTCCGCTCATCTCGCATTAGTGGACCTCGAGAAGGATTATGATGTATACGTCATCACACAGAATGTCGATGACCTGCATGAGCGCGCCGGCTCTAAGAACGTGCTTCACCTGCACGGAGAGCTGATGAAGATGCGGTCAGTGCGCAATCCCGACTATGTCGAGCCGCTCGACATCGATCACCTTGAGACCTCTCCATCCACACGCGGCAGGAACGGCGATCCGATGCGTCCGCACATCGTGTTCTTTCAGGAACCGGTGCCGAACATCGAGAAGGCGGCCGAACTCGTGTCGGAGGCCGATGTGTTCGTGGTGATAGGCACCTCGCTTGTGGTATATCCCGCCGCCGGTCTGATCCACTATGTGAGGAGAGGAGTGCCAGTCTACTACATCGACCCTAATCCCGCCGACACATCCGGCATCCCCGGCGTTACGGTGATAAAGGCCACGGCCACAGAGGGAATGCGCATTCTCGCACAGAAGCTCGCGGAATCGCGCGGAGAAAAATGACAAACCGAAGATAACCGCCGGGCGTATCCTAAAAATAGGATATGCCCGATTTTTTATTTATCTATCTGATTATCTGATTATTAATTATCACACAAGACATATCGGCTCTCAAATTTGTGTTTTTAAACATCATCTCTATTGAAAATCGCATTGAAAAATTCACTATTTTTGTGGAAACAATCAATCAAATTCAACAATGGCAAAAGTAAGAGGAGCAATTACAGTCAACATCGCAAGATGTAAAGGCTGCAATCTGTGTGTAGTGGCATGTCCGACCCACACGCTCGCATTGCAACCTAACGAAGTGAACGACAGGGGTTATCACTACGCTTACATGGCGAATCCCGAAAACTGCACGGGCTGCTGCTCGTGTGCCTGGGTATGTCCGGACGCATGCATCGAGGTTTACCGCGTAAAAACCGATAATTAATCGTCTAACCAGTTCTAACCGAATCAAGAAAACACAAAGATATGAAAGAGGAAGTAAGACTCATGAAGGGTAACGAGGCGATAGCGCATGCCGCCATCCGCTACGGATGCGACGGCTATTTCGGCTATCCTATCACCCCTCAGTCGGAAGTTTTGGAGACCCTTGAGGAGCTCATGCCCTGGGAGACCACCGGCATGACTGTACTCCAGGCAGAATCGGAGCTCGCGGCCATCAATATGGTATATGGCGGCGCGGCCACAGGAAAGGCCGTCATGACATCGTCATCATCACCGGGCATCAGCCTCAAGCAGGAGGGTATCTCCTATATCGCGGCGGCATCCCTGCCGGCGCTCATCCTGAACGTAATGCGCGGAGGCCCCGGCCTCGGCACCATCCAGCCCTCCCAGGCCGACTATTTCCAGGCCACCAAGGGCGGCGGCCACGGCGACTACCATCTGATCGTGCTCGCGCCCTCCACAGTGCAGGAAATGGTTGACTTCGTGGGACTCGGATTCGACCTGGCGTTCAAATACACCAATCCCTGCATGATCCTGGCTGACGGTATCGTGGGCCAGATGATGGAGAAGGTGGTTCTTCCCGAACAGCGCGCACGCCGCACCGACGAGGAGATCCGCGAGCAGTGCCCCTGGGCCGCCACAGGCCGCAAGGATGGCCGCAAGCGCAACATCATCACATCGCTCGAGCTCGAGTCGAGCCGCATGGAGGTGATCAACGAGCAGCTCCAGGCCCGCTACCGTGAGATCGAGGACAAGGAGACCCGCTGGGAGGAAATCGGCACGGAAGACGCCGACTATCTGATCGTGGCGTTCGGTTCGATCGCACGAATCAGCGACAAGGCCCGCGAGATCGCGGCTGAAGAGGGTATCAAGGTCGGAATCATCCGCCCGATCACTCTCTGGCCCTTCCCCACCGAGGCAGTCAACAAGGCAGCGCAGGGCAAGAAAGGCGTGCTCGTGGTAGAGCTCAACGCCGGACAGATGATCGAGGACGTGCGTCTCGCGGTACACGACGCTCTCCCCGTGGAGCACTTCGGACGCCTGGGCGGTATCATCCCCAGCCCCGAGGAAGTGGTAGATGCCCTCAAATCGAAAATCATCGCAAAATTATAATCACCTCTAACCGACTCCTTCAAAATGAACATAGAAGATATTATCAAAGAAGAGAACAAGGTTTACAGCAAACCTGAGCTTCTGGAGGAAGTGCACATGCATTACTGCCCCGGCTGCAGCCACGGCGTGATCCATAAGCTCCTCGCCGAGGTGATTGCCGAGATGGGACTCACCGAGAAGACAGTAGGCGTTTCGCCTGTAGGCTGCGCCGTATTCGCATACAACTATATCGATGTAGACTGGATCGAGGCCGCCCACGGCCGCGCGCCCGCGGTGGCTACAGCCGTTTCGCGCCTCTGGCCCGAGAACGTGGTGTTCACATACCAGGGCGACGGCGACATGTCGGCCATCGGTACCGCTGAATCCATCCATGCCGCCAACCGCGGCGAGAACATCGTGATGATCTTCGTCAACAACGCCATCTACGGTATGACCGGCGGCCAGATGGCCCCGACCACACTGATCGGCCAGAAGACCGCCACCACTCCCTACGGACGCCGCGTGGACCTCAACGGACACCCCCTCGAGATCACCAACCTTCTTAAGGAACTCGACGGAACATGCTACGTGACCCGTCAGTCCGTCCACACTCCCGCCAACGTGCGCAAGACCAAAGCCGCCATCAAGAAGGCTTTCGAGAACGCGCTCGCAAAGAAGGGAACTTCCGTGGTAGAGGTTGTGGCCACCTGCAACTCGGGATGGAAACTCACGCCCGACGCCTCCAACAAGTGGATGGAACAGAACATGTTTGAGAAATATCCTCTCGGCGACCTCAAGAACGTCTGAGTCCGGGAATCTGTCTTAATTTTTAAAAAACAGTAAAGAAAATGAAAGAAGAGATTATCATAGCCGGATTCGGCGGACAGGGCGTCCTCTCCATGGGCAAGATCCTCGCATATTCGGGCCTGATGGACGACAAGGAAGTCACCTGGATGCCATCCTACGGACCGGAACAGCGCGGCGGTACAGCCAACGTGACCGTCATCCTGAGCGACCAGAAGATTTCATCTCCGGTGCTCGACAAGTACGACATCGTAGTTGCCCTCAACCAGCAGAGCCTCGACAAGTTCGCGCCGAAGGTAAAGAAGGGCGGAGTCCTCATCTACGACACCAACGGTATCCACAACCGTCCCACCCGCGATGACATCCGCATCTATCCCATCGACGCGATGGACGCGACTCTCGAGATCGGCAACTCCAAGGCCTACAACATGGTCGTGATGGGCGCACTGCTCAAGGCCATGGACTACAAGCTGCCGATGGAGAACGTGGTGAAAGGTCTGAAAAAATCGCTTCCTGAGCGCCACCACAAACTCATCCCGCTCAACGAGAAAGCCATCGAGAAGGGAGCCTCGCTCATCTAAATGAAGGCTGCGGAGGCCATGCCAGCGCCTCTTGCAGATGCATACCGGGAGACCGCCGTAAAGGCGGTCTCCTTCTTTTTTGCCGTTTTGAACCGCTCATTTTTCATCTCTGTGTTGGTTTGATTTGGATGTATCGGCAAAAACCGTTAATTTTGTCCCTGATAAAAAATTTTGTGGGACGGGGTCTATGACACTATGGAGCAGAAAGGAAAAAAACAGGAGGGGACAATGAACAGGATTCTGTCGGGTTTGCCGGCACTCGCCGAGATGAACCGCATCATCGCCGAGTGCCTCTCGACACCCAACCGGATGATGAACGACATCGTGACCCGTTATCTGAAGGTGAAAGGTAAACAGATACGCCCCGTTCTCGTGATTCTGAGTGCCAAGATGTTCGGCCATGTCACCGACAAAGTGCTATATGCCGGCGCCGCCCTCGAGATGCTCCACAATGCCACGCTTATTCATGACGACATAGTCGACGAGACCTCGCTGCGCCGTGGCGAGCCTACCATCAACGCCACGATGGGCAACCATATCGCGGTGCTCGTGGGCGACTTCTTCGTGTCGAACGCCCTTTCAGCCGGTATCCGTACCGGAAACATCGACGTGGTGTCGTCGCTGTCGGCACTCGGCTGCGAGCTCAGCCTCGGCGAGATAGACCAGATATGCAACGTCCGCGACCATCACTATGACGAGGAGAGCTATATCGGCATGATCCGCCAGAAGACGGCCTCGCTCTTCATGACCTGCGTGAGGATGGGTGCGGAGGTGGCCGGTGCCAAAGGCCCCGAGATAGAGCCGATTGTCAGGTTCGCCGAACTGCTGGGTCTCTGCTTCCAGATCAAAGACGATATCTTCGACTATTACCCCAATCCGCAGATAGGGAAACCGACCGGCAACGACCTCCGCGAGGGAAAGGTGACGCTCCCGCTGATCCATGCGCTTGCAGTGGCTCCCGCTGAGGAATCACAACGCATGAAAACCCTCATAGAGGGCGGCGACCTCAATCAGGAAACCATCCACACGCTGATAGAATTCGCCAAACGATACGGCGGGATAGACTACTCGTTCGAGCGCATGCGCGACATGCAGCGCGAGGCGTATGAGGTGATCGACATCTATCCCGATTCGGAATCGAAGCGCGAGTTCATGGAAATCTTCGAATTCATCATCTCCCGCGACAGATGAGCGTACGCAAATCCGTGCCAACCGGGACCGCTCTTCTCCGCTGCATGGTGGAGGGTGTGGCCGAGGCCGGCTGCGACGAGGCGGGACGCGGCTGTCTGTGCGGTCCTGTATCGTGCGCAGCTGTAATCCTGCCTCCCGATTTCATCCTGCCGGAGCTGAACGACTCGAAGAAACTCACCGCCGCGGCGCGCGAACGGCTCCGCCCCAGGATCGAGCGGGAAGCCTTGGCCTGGGCCGTGGTGATGGTGGATGCCGCAGAAATCGACAGGATCAACATCCTCAATGCCTCCATCGCGGGAATGCAGCGCGCCCTCGACCTGCTTGAGGTGCGCCCAGAGCACATTATCGTCGACGGCAACAGGTTCAAGCCCTATCTCGACCCGGCGAGAAACATAGACATCCCCTACGATACCGTGGTGAAAGGTGACGGGAAATACATGGCGATAGCTGCCGCGTCGGTCCTTGCCAAGACCCACCGCGACGAGCTGATGCGCAAGCTTGCCTCCGAATGTCCCGGATACGGCTGGGAGAGGAATATGGGATACCCTACGCGCGACCATTACGAGGCTCTGAGGCGCTTCGGTCCCACGCGCCATCACCGCCGCTCTTTCCGTCTGGAGAAATAGCATTCCCCTCCGCATCTGAGACATCATAAAGCAAAATATCGCATACTATTTCATTTTTTCAAATGAATTTGTTAACTTTGGATTCTTAAACAGCTCCTAAAGAATAAAAGTAAAAATGAAATACAAAAGGATATTGCTTAAACTGTCCGGCGAGTCACTCGCCGGAGCCGCAGGTCATGGCGTGGATACCGACCGCCTCAACTCGTACGCGCGTCAAATCAAGGAAATGGCCGATGGCGGCGTGGAGATCGGCATCGTGATAGGGGGGGGCAACATTTTCCGCGGCCTTTCCGGGGCCGCGAAAGGTTTCGACCGCGTCAAGGGAGACCAGATGGGAATGCTCGCCACGGTAATCAACTCCCTGGCCCTAAGTTCCGCGCTCGAGGCGATAGGACAGCCTGCCGATGTGCTTACGGCCGTCGGAATGTTCCCCATCGGTGAGCAATATTCGAAATGGCGTGCCCTGAAATCCATGGAGGAGGGGAAAGTGGCCATTATCAGCTGCGGAACCGGCAATCCATATTTCACCACCGACACAGGTTCGGCTCTCCGCGCCATCGAGATAGAGGCCGACGTGATGCTTAAAGGCACCCGTGTAGACGGTGTCTACACTGCCGATCCCGAAAAAGACCCCAATGCGGTTAAATTCGACCGCATCAGCTACGACGAGGTATTGGCGCGGGGACTGAAAGTTATGGACCTCACGGCCACGGCGCTCTGCAAGGAAAACGACATGCCGATCTATGTCTTCAACATGGACGTGGAGGGAAATCTGCGCAAGATGCTCGAAGGGGACAACGTCGGGACGCTCGTGACGGTGAGGTAAGGAGACCTAACGGAATCCGTCCTCATGAACTTATACGAAAATCAATAAAAAAGATATAGAAATGGAAGTAAAGGAATATCTTCAGAATGCCGAGGACTCCATGCAGCTCGCAACGGAGTATCTCGACGACACACTGTCGCACATCCGCGCCGGCAAGGCATCGGCCCGTCTGCTCGACGGCATACGCGTGGATTACTACGGCACACAGAGTCCGATCTCTAACGTGGCCAACGTATCGGTGCCCGACGCGCGCACCATCGCCATCACACCCTGGGAAAAGTCGATGTTCAAGGAGATCGAGAAGGCAATCATCAATTCCGAGCTCGGCATCACTCCCGAGAACAACGGCGAGGTGATCCGTCTTTCGATTCCTCCCCTCACGGAGGAGCGCCGCAGGCAGTTGGTGAAGCAGAGCAAAAGCGAGGCTGAGAATGCCAAGGTATCGGTCCGCAACGCCCGTCGAGAGGCTATAGAAGGACTCAAAAAGGAGATTAAGAACGGTCTGAGCGAAGATGTCGAGAAAGACGCAGAGAACGAGGTTCAGAAGCTTCACGACAAATACATGAAGAAGATCGATGCCGTATTCGCTGACAAGGAGAAAGAGATTCTCACTGTCTGATTCCGCGATATGGTATGTCCTTTGGTGTCGGTCATAGTGCCGGCCTATAACGCGGAGAAATATCTCCCGGCCGCCATAGAGTCTGTGCTAAAACAGACCTATCGCGGCTGGGAGCTTATACTTGTGGACGACGGCTCCACTGACTCTACCCCCGCAATCTGCGACAAGGCCGCAGCAGCCGATCCCCGCGTCCGGGTGGTACACAAGCCCAACGGCGGGTTTTCATCAGCCAGAAACGCTGGCGTCAGCATTTCCCGGGGAAAGTATCTTGCGTTTCTTGATTCAGATGATCTGCTCGCACCATCGTTTGTGGAGATCATGACCAACGTCGCAGTTCAACAAAAAGCCGAAATCGTGGCTTCGGATCACATCTCGTCGGAAGATGAACCGGTTTTTGGCAAAATCGTGGGTTTGAATGTGTCGTGCGAAGATTCCATGCGGGTTGTCGAGAAGATACTGTATCAGAGATCCGTGGTGATATGTTCAGTATGGGGAAAGCTTTATGACAGGAAGCTATGGGAAAATATAGAATTCAGGGAGGGAATCGGTTATGAGGACCTCGACATTATCTATAGGGTTATGTTGAGCGTGGAGAAGGTGGCGGTAATACCGCAGCCTCTCTATTTCTACCGGCAGCATCCTGACAGCTACATACACACATTCACGCGGAAACGGGCCGATGTGCTCGACGTGACCGACCGCATGCTAGCATGGATGCGGGAGAACCGCCCGCAACTGGTTTCAGCCGCGGAGGACCGCCGGATGAGTGCGCATTTCAATATACTGAGCCTTCTCTACAAGAACCGCATGCGCGACAAGGTGCTCGAGGAGCGCTGCTGGCACGTGATCCGCGCACAGCGGACCAAAAGCCTACGTAACCCTAAGGTGCGGCTCAAGAACCGCATAGGCGCGTTGATAGCACTCGTAGGAGGCCGTCCGATGGTCCGTCTGCTTTCGAGATTCTATTAGAAATTTCCCTTCCAGCAAAAGTTTGCGGAATCAGATCTTGCCGAGTTCGGAGAGCACAAGATATGTGATGTAGGCAGCATAGCAGAGTATCATCACCGTTCCCTCCCAGCGGGTGATGGTCCGCTTCTTGAAGAACCATCCGAAAATCCAGAACAGCACCGAGGCTCCCGCAAGGGTGACGAGATCCACCATGCCGATGCCGTCGAACGGCAACGGACGGACTGCAGCGGCCGCTCCGAGCACCATGAAAGCATTGAACACACAGCTGCCTATCACATTGCCGACGGCTATGCCGTTGTTTCCCTTTCGTGCCGCCGACACGGAAGCAGCCAGGTCTGGAAGGGACGTTCCCATGGCCACTATGGTAAGGCCGATGATGGCCTCGCTTACGCCGAGACCGCGTGCGATTCCCGACGCTCCCTTTACGAACATATCGCCTCCCGCAACAAGCGCGGCAAGTCCTACGAGCACCCATATCACACCTTTCAGCGCCCCCATCTCCTTCTTGGCTCCCGATGCGGCCTCCTGACTCGAGTCGGTGCCGGGCACGGGATGATGTGCCTGATGGAGTATGTAGTGCATGAAAATGAGGAAGAAGAGCAGCAGCAGGATGCCGTCCACGCGGCTTACGCTCGCCTCTCCCGGAACCCCGAGATATGGAGCCAGTCCTATGGCGAGTATCGCCACCGAGGAAAGCACCACCATCGGAATTTCGTTGACCATTATGGTCTTGGTGATCTTCACCGGTCTAACCAGAGCGATGGCGCCGACAATCATCAATATGTTGAAGATATTGCTGCCGACCACGTTCCCGACGGCAATCCCGGTGTTGCCTTGAATGGCGGAGGTGACGCTGATGGCCAGTTCGGGCGTGGAAGTGCCGAACGCCACTATGGTGAGTCCCACCACAAGGTCGGACACGCCCCAGCGGCGTGCCAGCGCCGAAGCGCCGTCGGTGAGCATGTTGGCACCTCCCATTATCACTGCGAGGCCCGCGATCAGTATGAAGATGTCCCAGAGCATGATTCAGTGTGTGTTTATTCAGTTTCTAAGGAGCGAGCTCCTGATGTCTGTTCAGGCCTCCTTCTTATCGAGGGCCTTTGCGAGGAATTCGGCGGCATCGGCCACGCAGTCCTCGCATTGGCGCAATACGCGACCTGTGCCTATGCCTTTTAGCTCGCGGCATACGGTCGCGCCGTTACGCATCCTGAAGTTGGTCATAATTTCTTTGATCAGGGCGCGTGAGCGCGCTCGGTCGCGCGTGGCGAGACCCACCACCACGGCAGCGCCGGTGAGTGCCCCGCAGGTGCCCTCCATCGTGGCCATGCCGGTCCCGAAGGCATTGGTGGCGGCGCGGAGGGTCTCCTCGTCAAGTCCTGTTACGTCTGAAAATGTGCAGGCCACTGCCTGCGCGCAGTTGTATTCTCCCGAGCGTTTGCGGGCCCGTGCTTCTTCGATTTTATTTTCCATATTACAAAATTAACAATAGTTCGTTAAAAAACAATAGTTCGTTAAAAAATGGAATATAGGCTAAGCGGCATCAGTCGCCAA